>NZ_JCAYNV010000014.1:0-139001 GCF_059758055.1 Shewanella sp. MF05956
ACATTTTTTGCCAAATCAATCGCAATAGTGGTAACTTTCATGGTGGACGCTCCTTAAGTAACTGTATGGTTCAACATCAGTTTGGCGCATTGACGCCGTATTAGGGAGCGTCCATCTCATCACCCACAACCGCAGTGATGTCTTCAAAGTCTAAATGGAATTGTGCGTAGATAGCACTGGTTTTCTCATTAATGAACTTATAAGCACCTGTGTCTTCAACCATGTTGTCTGCTAAAGAACCGTTCATTGCATAAGTGGTACCGGCTAGCATTTGCTGTACTAATGCGTAAGTTGCTTCAGCATCTTGCAATTGGTTTGCATCATACACATTGTAAGTGAGTAAATCGTTTTGACCGGCAATGCCTGTTTGGTCGAACGAGTTGCTCATGTTAATGGTTTTAAAGCTGTCGGCGATAATTGGATTATCAATCCAGGTAGGGCTGTATAAGCCATCTGCATTTTTAGCTTTTTTATAAGCATCTTTTAACGTGTCGCCGTTTGGTTTTAAATCAAAACGGTTTGAGCTGTAGTCGCGGTCGGTAAAACGCACACCGGCTTTAACTGCAGTGACGAAATCAACACCAATATCATTGATTTTAAAGTCGAAGCGTAGTGCTTGTTCTTCGTTGTCAGTGTCCAGCGTTTTATGGAAAAACTCACGGAATACAAGGTTGTCTGGGTTAGTTAACATGCCAGTGTCTTCAAACATATACGATGGAATACCATCGCCGCTGGTTGAACTACCTGTGCTGGTGTGTGTAACAAGATTTAGGGTTGGATCGGTGCGTTCAATTGGACGTAAGTTAAATTCTGATGCTGTTTGACGTTCTTCAGATTTTGAAATGGCATATTCAGCAAACAATTCGATATTGTCTGTGACGTTCCACTCTGCACCAATGGCATGTGAAGTTGTTTCGTTGGTGGTAAAATCACTCCAGGTTTTTGGAATGGTGAGTACCCCGGTTAAGTCATAGTTGTGAAGCTGGCCATTGCTGTCGTAGTAAGAGTCGCTTCTTGGTGAAACTGAACCGCCTACATCTAGAATAGAATACGCAGCCTGACCGCCATCTAATTCAGTTGCGTTCATGTCAACGTAGATATTTAAATCTTCGTTTGTTGGTGCCCACTGAAGTGATAAACCATAAGCGGTACGTTCGCGCTCTTCAATTTTTTGTTCAACTGTGCTTTCTGTTCTGCGCAGATACTTACCATTTGGTCCGCCTGACACATCAACAATACCGTCACCGTTGATATCGATATCGTCTTGTAAATCAACTTTGTTGAAGTATTCGTCGCGACGCAATTCACGGTCTTGGTAAGAAATGTTGGCAGAAGCACCGAAGATACCGTTTTCGCCTAAATCCCAGTTATCACCAATGGCCGCGGTAAAGTTGGGCGCTACGTTTTCTGTTTTGTCAGCATATTCACCGTCAAGGGTGATGGCGACAAGTGGCTCAGAAAGTTCAAGTGGACGTACAGTTTGCATGTTAACTGTACCGCCAAGTGCACCTTCGATCATTTCTGGTGTTGGCGACTTAATGACTTCAACCGTTTTCAAGAAGCTTGAAGGGAAGTCATCTAGGCTAATCCCGCCACGGCCAGGGCCAGCAGTAGAACGGCCATTTAATAGAATAAGGTTTTCTGATACGCCGCGAATAGTGACCGACTCACCCACACCAAAATCAGATTCGATTGATACACCGGTGATACGTTGCAGGGCTTCTGCAATGTTGTTGTCGGGTAATTTACCAATATCTTCTGCAACGATAGCATCAACGATACGGGCATCAGTACGTTTAAGTAAGTTGGCTGCTTTTAAGCTACCGAAAATACCGCGTACTGCAATGACTTCAATTTCACTTGTGTCTACTTCTGCTGCGACTTGTTCTGCATCAGCGGCAAATGCTGCTGGCATAGTTAAGATTGCTGTTAGTGTTGCGCCGAATATTGTTATGTTATTGGCTTTATTTTTTGAGCTACTAAACATCGCGCTTATTTTATTAAGCTTCATAATTCCCCCCAAAGAACTAATTATATGGTATTACCAGTTGGCTTACCAATTGTCGTTGTTTTAATCAACAGCAACATTTATATAACACGTTACCAATAATTGCAATCTACTTTACCAAAATAATAACTTTGTCATACCAAGGTTTGTGTTCCGCTTTAAACTGCATGATAGTGAGCCACAATAGGCTTTGTGCGACTATATCATTAGATTTAACTGCGTATTTATTTGTAAAGGAAATACAGAATCTTGTATCTGTACTAATGATATTAAGGTAATTAAATCTGGTCACATGGATTTAACTCAATGTTACATTTGGTAATGTGTGTTTTAATTATTGGTAATACCAATTTGGTTTTTGACTGAATATGGGCGTTGTGAGGGCTAAGATGCTCTTACTATTTGTGACGGTTTGTTTTAATTATTTTGAGTTTGGCTTAAGCAGTGTTGCACCGTGATTAAAATAGAGTTGTAGGTTAAATAAAATGCGCTAAATTTCTATAATGTCATCAATATTGTCTCTTTGAGGCGTTATCGCACGTTAACACACACAAACAGCAGCATTAATGGGTCAATAATCGATGAGTCGTATTACGGGGTAAAAACGCTTTTACGAAAAAGGTAAGGGTTATTGCGGCTTGCCAAAGACGTGGTCTTGTTTCGATTCTAACCACAATGGGTATTGCGCCATGACTTTAGTGAACATTTTGCTTTGTAAATAATGGTCCAGCCATCGGCGTAACTGTGGGTAGGGTGCTTGCAGATACCATTGGCGCTCTACTCGGGCAAACTGACGAATAAACGGCATTAATGCTAGGTCGAGCAGACTTGGGTTGTCTGACAGTAAATATTGATGTTGAGTTAAACGTGACTCGAGATTGCCAAGATATTGCTCGCATGCTTGTCTGTCTTGAGTGAGCGTGGGTTCGTGATATCGCTTTGAGCAACGGTATTGTTCAAGCAGTCCTTTAAACTCAGTGTCAAACTGAGTAATGATCGCTAACATTTCTGGTAATGCTGTAGTCGATTGGCTGTGCAGATAATGATCAGGATCGGTTTGCGAAAAAGCCCATAGCATGATGGCGAGGCTCTCATCAATAACATGGCATTGATCCATTAACGCGTTATCTGTGATCACTAACACGGGTACCGTTGCTTTAGGCGATGCGGCCATTAACTCTGCTGGTTTGTCGCTTAACACCAGGTCTCGTATATGCACTTGTTGACCCGATGCGTAAATCGCCAACCTTGCCCGCATTGCGTAGGGGCAGTTTCGTAATGAGTAGAGCACAGGTAATGTCATCGGCAGTGTCATGGTGTGTTCTCTTATGGTTGGCATAAACTTAACATCGACGCACGCGTTTTTAGTGTATTAACTCTTGGTAAACCAAATCTTATAAATCCATTTTGTAACCCACATCTTGTATGTAATGGTCACTTATTAATGCAGAATGGTATAAATGAATGCTACACCAATACCTGACGAGTGTTGGCTATGTAATGATGGATTTGCTGTTCTGTTTTAGTGTCGATCATTTTTTCTGGTCCGCGATCTTCAGGGCATGGCATCCGTGGGGTGGTGCCAAACAGTCTGCAAATCAGCGGCCGCTGTTCATACACTTCGCAGCCATTAGGGCCTAAATGAACACAGTTCCATTCTGCTAACGCGGCATCATGCTCGGCATCGGTTTTAACCGGTAACCTTGCCATTTCAGCTGATGATGTGGTGACAGGCCCACAGCAATCGTGACAACCGGGTTTGCATGCAAAAGACGGAATGCGTTCACGGAGTAGATCGACTATTTCTATGTCATTTCTCATAGGGTGACTTCTTTTCAATACGTTGTTGTTTATCGTTTGTGCCTTGTGCTCTTAGATTGGGTATAAAAGCACTCGCGCCATTGTTATTGACTCAGTGCATTGATGCTATCGTTACGACGGTTATCGATACGACTTTTATCATTACAACTGAGCCAATGAGTATGGTCAGTTTTATAAACCTTGTTGGTATTGCGCGTTCGTCGACACTGTGACCAATTGATTAAGTTCTATTTTGGCTTCGGAAACACCTTTCAATACATTTTCAAAATGGTTAACCAATTGCACTTTGTCAATTTCAGCTTTCGAGCCAGAACCAATATTGGTTAAGTCGATAAAGAACTCGTCAAACAAGTGAGATAAGTCTTCAACCGCTTCAATGTTTAAGAACTGCTCGTGGTTATAAATACTCGGATAACCCCCTTTTTGCTTATCTACTGCAAACGAGATCCCTTTGACGTTAGTAATCGTGGTGGCTTTTTCACACTTAAGCATGCAGCCATCTTCGATACTGGGCTTATTACAACCCACCGTTTGTTGGAAAAAGCATTGGCGGCTGGTCATCATCAAAATGGGATGATAGATGCTGTAAAGCAGTTTAAAGTTTGCTGGTCTGGCGATGTTTCTAATTTGATTGCGATTAATCTCATTAGAAATAAACGCGCCAGCGCAATTTAACTGCTCTTGCAGTGTGAGTAAGGCATAAGAGTTTGTAGTATTTAAAAACGGCCCAGCAATCCATTCAATCCCCATTTCATAAGCTTTAAATGCCACACCGGTATTATTACTGACAATACGTGCAGGTTTTACCGCTTCTAACAGTCGTACCGATTCTGCATAGTCTTTACCAATCAATACGGCTGGAAACCACGGGATGAGTCTTGGATTACGCAAAAATATGTCGATGTATTTATTGTCGTTTTTCTTAAAGCTTTCTGGCAGCTTAAAGTAAATATCGGCATCGGTGACATCGCATAAGTTAATGTCTTTCTCGTCACTGATCAGCAATGATAGCGTCGGTGTTTCGGTCACTTTTGGGTGTTTAACTAACTTTGGTAGCGTGACTGCGCCAATGTATTCACGTTGAGTGAGTTGCAATAATAATTGGTTTTTAAGCTGCGTAAGCTGGCTAAAGGGCAATGTTAAATCGGTATCGAGGTTATCAAAATTAAACGGCTGTAGCAGATAACCCGTGCCTTTTAAGCTCTTAAAGCGTTTTTCAATTGCAGCTTGATCGATTTGTGATTCTGTTGCCGTGGTTAACGTGGTGTCCGATTCGAGCACAAAATGCTGTTCTGGGGTGGTAACCGTGATCGATAACGTTTGGCCCGCTTTACCCGCAAACGCAAGGGTTAACGGTGGTTTAGCGATGCTTAAGTGGTTAATCTTTTCAGCAACTAATTCAACAATGGCATCTTTAGCGGTTGATAATGTGTGTTGTGCTTCCTGGATTTGCACCACAGAAATGGCATTGCTGACGTCGTTGGCATGTTTAAAGCTGTTATCGCGTGGGTTGTCGATAAACATGTCTTTGGTGAGATTACCTTTTAAAAATGAGTTGGTAAAATCGCGGTTAAACACTTTATATAGGTTTGAGTCGTCGGCTAATAACTTGCCTGTGTCGACAAATTGATCAATCTGCTTACGCCAGCTGTCTACCACGGTGTGGACGTATTGCGCGCCTTTAATTCGGCCTTCAATTTTTAACGAATCTACGCCAGCATCGACCAATTCTGGTAAATCGAAATAGGCTGAGTTGTCTTTTAAATTTAGCGGAAACTTATTGCCCGCAGCGGTGATTTCGTATTCGTCACGACATGCCTGGCTGCAACGCCCGCGGTTACCTGAGTTACCGACACTCACTGAGCTTGAATAACACTGACCTGAGAAGGCAATACACAAGGCGCCATGGACAAACACTTCGGTAAGTACATCGTGATCATGGGCGAGGGTGGTTAAGCTTTTAATTTCACCGAGGTTTAACTCGCGCGATAAATTGACTCGAGTAGCGCCAATTTTAGCCAAGAAACCAATTTGACCTTCATTGTGGGTGGTCAGCTGGGTAGAGGCGTGAATGGCTAACGATGGGAAATGCTTACTGACTAAGTTAAACAAGCCTAAGTCTTGCACGATGATGCCATCGATACCGGTATTAACCAGTTGATTAAGCAATTTTACCAAGGTAGGCACTTCGTTTTCCAGAATAACGATATTCATGGTTAAGAAGACTTCACATTGGTATTGATGAGCCAGTGCTATCACACCAATCAAGTCATCGAACGACAAATTAGCCGCTCGGTTACGGGCGTTGAAGGTATCTAAGCCACAATATACGGCATTAGCGCCGGCTATGATTGCTGCTTTGATTGCATCGACGTCTCCACCGGGTGCCAGTAATTCGATTTTTCTCTTCATGATAGGTTCGCTACTTTTAGTTAATTATTGTTTTACGTTGTTATTTGGCGTGCTATCCACTTAATTACGACTTACACACTTAATTACGACTTACATACTGATGTTAAGTGTTCAAGCGGGTCTATTAGCATTTACGATTGTAACAGCCATAGCGTGATAGCACAGTGTCTTAAATAGACTGGCTGTTAAATAGTTCGATAAACACAAAACACCACAAATATAAAATGGTTTATACCATTCCGCACTAATAAGTGACCACTCAGAATGCGTCCAGCGGTTTTTGATTAAGGCGTCGCTATGTAGTAATGGTTGTTCCCTTTCAAATAGCGAGAACGCAGAGCAAGAGCCGCTGGGGCATTCCTTTCAGGCGAGTGTTAAAAGGGCTTACACTGCGTTGCATGACTTCGAAAGAGAACCACTATTCATTCAGTCATTCGCCTTGTTTAAGCCCTTTTAAATTCTCGCTGAGAGATCACTTACTAACGCGGAATGGTATTAGATAGAAAAGGCCTCCGTTTATGGTGTGTCACCACATAAACGAAAGCCTTTGAGGTGTGCGAGTGAGTGTTTCACTTGCACACATAACAACTACTTTTTAGCTATTGATTCAGCCTGGCTTGCAAGATATTCATCGAAAGTACCTTGGAAGTTAATTAACTTTTTATCTTTTACATCAATGATCCGCGTTGCAAGTGATGACACAAACTCACGGTCATGACTAACAAATATCAAAGTGCCTTCAAATAATTTCAACGCTTGATTTAATGCTTCAATCGCTTCCATGTCCATGTGGTTAGTGGGTTCGTCCATGACCAACACGTTAATGTCCATCATCATTAACTTACCGAATAACAAGCGGTTTTTCTCACCACCTGAACAGTTACGCACTTTTTTGTTGGCGTCATCTTCGGTAAATAATAAACGACCTAGCATGCCACGGACCATTAAGTCGTTATGCTTAGGAGTACGCCACAACGACATCCAATCAAATAAAGTCATGTCATTGTCAAAGTCGGCACTGCTGTCTTGCGGGCAATAACCAATGGCCGCATTTTCTGACCATTTGATTCGACCATGATTATGTTGAAGTTCGTTCACCAAACAACGTAATAGGGTTGTTTTACCCACGCCGTTTTCACCGATAATCGCCAGTTTAGAACCGGCTTCTAGAATGAGGTCGCCGTGTTCAAATAACACTTCTTCAAATCCATGGCCTAACTCCTCAAGCACGAGGGCCTGGCGATGTAATTTTTTCGATTCAGTAAAGCGAATTGATGGGGTAATACGGCTAGACGATTTAACATCATCAAGCTTAATTTTATCCATTTTCTTTGCGCGTGAACTGGCTTGTTTCGCTTTAGAGGCGTTAGCACCAAAGCGGTTAACGAAGTCTTGTAGTTCGTCAATTTCAGCACTTTTCTTAGCGTTACCTGCTAATAGCTGCTCACGAATAAGGCTTGACTGCTCTAGGAAGTATTCGTAGTTACCTGGGTAAATACGTAATTCGCCGTAGTCGATGTCGGCCATATGAGTACACACAGAGTTCAGGAAGTGTCTGTCGTGCGAAATGATGATCATGGTGCACTTACGTTTGTTTAGCTCTTCGGCTAACCAACTAATTGTATGAATGTCCAGGTTGTTGGTTGGTTCGTCGAGTAACAAGATATCTGGGTTGGCGAATAAGGCTTGTGCTAATAACACACGCAATTTCCAACCGGGCGCCACTTGCTGCATTAACCCGTAGTGAAATGATTCATCGATACCGGCTTCAAGTAAGATTTCACCGGCACGACTTTCTGCGGTGTAACCGTCCATTTCAGCAAATTCGCTTTCAAGATCGCCAACACGCATGCCGTCTTCATCAGTCATTTCTGCTTTAGCATAAATACTGTCGCGTTCTTGTTTCACTTTCCAAAGTCTTACGTCACCCATGATCACAGCATCAACGACGCTGAATTTTTCAAAGGCGAACTGGTCTTGGCTCAATGTACCGACTTTTAAACCTGGAGTGATGGATACGTTACCTGAGGTGGGGGCTAACGCGCCACTGAGGATCTTCATGAATGTGGATTTGCCACAGCCATTTGCGCCAATTAAGCCGTAACGATTGCCATGGCCAAATTGCGCCGAAATGTTTTCAAACAACGGCTCTGGGCCAAACTGCATAGTAATATTAGCGGTAGAAATCAAAACAAGTTTCCATAGAGTGGTACAGCATTGTTATCGACAAGCGGCTAGGGCGTAGCATTGTGAGAATAAGACTGATAGGACGTAATATATAAGGTCGCGGATTATACAGGGAAGTGGTCAATTGTCGATTTATTATCGTGTTATTGTTTCGTGCTAATACAACGCGAATACTCAGTTGTTACGTTGCTAGAATACCTTGTGCTTACTTTGCTAGAATTCTTTGTGCTTACTTTGTAAATAATGCGGTAAAGACTTAGACAGCGTGGTCAGTCAAATAAGATTGGCCAAATCAGGCCGATTGACGTCATCCATAGCGGTTGCAAATAGGGTTTTATCCAGCATCTGGCCAGAATACTCGAATAAACAAGACCACGGAATCACCCGTTATTTGCAGCTCTGTAACGGTATTATCGCTACAAGTGAACGACCTATATCTCATGTAAGTCAGTTTTCGCTGATTTTGGGACGACTTTTAGATCACTTGGGGATGACGTTGGGCTGAGTTAAACAACCCGTTTCCGCGAGTTATTGTGGTTTTAAAGAGGATGCTCACCTGAATGTAAATACACATAAAGTGCATAAACAACAGCTTCAGCGCGTTTTGATGATAATTAAATACGAAACCTGTCGCAGAATACTATATTGGATATGGTTGTTAACAATCAGTGATAAAGGTGTTAGTTTAATGTAACTTGATTAGGTGAATTGCTATGCAATTAGGCCTAAGTTGTTTTATGGCCGTTTTGACAATTGCGATTCAGTTGCTGTGATGGTTTTATCGGCTTGGATTGATCATTTGTGTGTACTTGATCACAAGAAACAACTTTAAATAAGCCTCAGCTAAATTAATCATCATTTTTTTAGGTAATTGATTATAATCATCTAAAATAAAAACCTTAAACATTGTAATGTTAACTGAGTGCCGTAAAAAATCGATTCAGATTTGCTTAGGTTTGTAGTTTTGTTGCGACTTACCGTGACTGTTCTACCCTTAAAGGCCGCCACAAAAAGATGTCATACGACTTACTATTTGGGTTTTTCGTGATCCTAGGCTTTGCAGTGTCAATCTCATAGTAACAATCTCATATAAATTTAAAGCGCGACTGTTTGTCTCTTTATGGTTATGGAATGATTTAATGATAATAAAAACATGGAATATTACTATTACAGCCGTATTTTTTGCGCTGTGCCTACTGTTTTTTTATCCTATCGCATTTGCCGTTGAAAGCGTTTCTGCTAGAACCGATTTTGCTAAAAATGATTCTGCTCAAAATGATTTTGCTAAAAATGACTCTGATAATAATGATCCTGCAAATAGTGTTTCAACGAATAGCATTCTTGCTGAAAGCGCTCCAGCTTCTAGTGCTGCAAAGCTCAACGTTCCAGTCATCCCTGCGACTCATTTATTAACCCCGCAAGAATTACAGTGGTTAGCTCAACATCAGCCCATTACCGTGGGAGTCGATGGCTACTTTCCTCCCTATAGTTTTATCAATGAACACGGCCAATCGGTCGGTATGGCCGTAGATACCTTAACCCTAATAGGCAAAAAACTCGGAATTACGTTTGTTGTAGATGGTGAACATCGGTGGGAAAACATCGTTAATAATCTGTATAAAAGCCAAATTGATATGGTATTAACCATGGTTAATACACCCGATCGCTCAGCAGAGTTTAGTTTTACGACACCTATCATCTTTAAATCGTTGGTGATTATTACTAAAAAAAGCAAAATTTCGATACTGAATCGCGGAGATATAGCCGGTAAAACGCTGGCATTAGTTAACGGGTATCATTATTCCGATAAAGTCAGAGCTGAGTTTCCTTCTGTGACGCCGTATTATGTTGATACCATGCGTGAAGCGTTAGAGGCGGTACAAGCAGGCCATGCGGATGCTGCGATTAGCTTTTTAGCTGCGGCCAATTATTTTCAGCTTAAATACAATTTTGCAGATTTAAAAGTAGCTGCATTTTACGAAAAAAATCAAGCTAATGAATCAATTGCTGTTAGAAATGATTTACCGTTACTCACCAGCATTATGCAAAAAGGCATTGACTCGTTAACGGCTCCCGAAATAAAAGCCATCAATGAAGCATGGGGCGCCAATATTAGTTTACCAAAAGATTATCAAGAGTTTATCGAATTAGCCGTGGTGGCGGGTGCGCTTATTTTGCTGCTCATGATTTGGGTTATGCAAACAAGGCTCAATAACCGTGCGCTATTGTTAGCCAATAATAAAGTAGAAGCAGCCAATAGCGAATTAAAGCAGATTAAAGATAATCTACAAAGCTTAGTGTCAGAGCGAACTTTACAACTGACCCACAGCGAGAACCGCTATCGAGGTTTGGTTGAGTCATTAGAAGATGAGTATATTTTTTATCAGCATGATACCAATGGTTTTGTTCATTATGTTAGCCCGTCGGTGACTCATATTCTGGGCCATACGATTAGCGGTTTTGGTGATTATTATTTTAAATTTTTAACCGACAACCCAAAAAACAAAGCAATTTCGGGTTATATAAAGCGGATTTTAAGCGGTGAACACTTACCGCCATTTGATATGGAATTGTTTGATGTCGACGGCAATCCCCACAGCTTTGAAGTGTTAGAACGCCCAATGTATGATGAAGACGGGCAGTGCATTGGTTGTGAAGGCATTGCCCATGATGTGACTGCACGCAAACAGCAACAAGATGACCTGTATCAGCTGTCGCACTTTGATGACTTAACGGGTTTGGCGAATCGTTACTATTTTAAATTGCTCCTAGAAGATGAAATTCAGCTGTGCCATAAAACGAGCCAACCTTTAGCATTATTATTTTTAGATTTAACCCGCTTTAAAGTGATTAACGATAACTTTGGTCATAGTGCAGGCGACCATATTCTCAAGCAAGCCGCAGATAGAATTATAAAGAGCCTTAAAGGCAAGTACGTTGTGTCACGTTTTGGTGGCGACAAATTTTGTATCTCTTTGCCCAATACTAGCGCTGCAACGGCTAATATCATTTCCCTGGATTTAATCGATACCTTTAAGCTTCATTTTGAATTTTTAGAGCAAACCATTATTTTAGGTTGCCGAGTGGGGATCAGTGTTTTTCCTAACGATGGCAACGATGCGGAAGCCATATTGAGTCAGGCGGATTCAGCATTATATGAGGCTAAAAAGACCCCATTTTGTGTCGCATTTTGTAATAAAGAACAGGCTATGTTTAATAAAAAACGCCTTTTAATAGAACAAAGCTTACGTCAAGCGTTATTGGTTTCGACGCTGCAACATTCGCAATTATTTATGGTGTATCAGCCTTTAATTGAATTGTCTGGATATCAATTATCGGGCTTTGAAGCGTTAATTCGCTGGGAACACCCTGAATTAGGCGTTATTTCACCTGCTGAATTTATTCCCGTTGCCGAAGATACTGGGTTAATTTTCGAACTCAGCCGCTGGGTGCTGAGCACCGTATGTGAGCAGTTAGTGATATGGAATAAGCAAGGGTTTGATTTTAAGCGTGTATCAGTAAATTTGTCCGCGCTAGACTTAATGAATACCTTGTTGGCTGAGGAGTTATTAGCGCTTATTGAAAAGCATGGCGCGCAGCCGAGTTGGTTTAAGTTTGAAATTACTGAAACAGCCTTAATGGCAATACCTGAACAATCAATTGATATTTTACAACAATTACGAGCGGCAAACGTACATGTGGCAATTGATGATTTTGGTACGGGATATTCGTCTTTAGCGTACCTTAAATCTTTGCCGGCGACGACGTTAAAAATCGATCAATCATTTATACGCAACCTCATGGATTCAGCTGAAGATCAAGCTGTGGTGAAGGCGGTGATTAGCATGGCACATTCTTTAGACAAAATTGTCACGGCAGAGGGCGTAGAATTGCAAGAGCAAGTTGATTATTTGGTCAAGCATGGTTGCGATATTGCTCAAGGGTATTTTTTCTACCGGCCATTAAGTGTTACTGAAGTCAGCATACGTTTTATTGATTCTGATGAGCAGACGTTGAGTTAGTTTAATTACAATTGGGTTGATAGCTTACCCGTATTTCACAACATAACTCAAAATCATCAGATTTAGTCGCAGTATTAGCGACTTTGTTGATACTATATGCATAAATGCCGAATTGGCAGGCAAGACAGAATTGGAAATACCCATGGTAGAAGAACAACAAAACAATCCATTACATGGACTTAAGCTTGAGACATTAATTACCGAGCTGGTTGAATGTTACGATTGGAAAATTTTATACGCAGCGTTAAAACTTGAATGCTTCCACTTGAATCCGTCTATTGAAGGTTGCCTTAAGTTTTTAAAGAAAACCGAATGGGCGAGAGAAAAAGTTGAGCACTTTTATCTGTACCGTTACAAGCGTATGCCTAAAGCCGTGGGTGCACAGTTTGACCTTAAACCGCGTGAACGTGGTTTTGCTCCAGGCATTATGCCGCGTAAACCAATGGAATTGACCTTTGAGTCTATCGCAAGAATGCATGAGCTAGCCGCAGAAAACTTTGAAACTAACCGCAATGCTAATGGACCACGAGGTTCAGGTAGGCCGCAAGGTAATAGAAAGAATTCTGGTTATGATAACCGCGCCGGCGCAGGTCAATCATCGAATTCATACCGTCGTGATGGTGATAGTTCATCTAAACCAAGCCGAGCAGTATCGTCCGATCCCAGTAATCCTTGGGGTAAGTAATCGTCAAGCCTCGAGAAGATAACGTTTCAGTTATAGCCTCAGTTACAAAAAAGCCCTGAATTATCAGGGCTTTTTTGTTTTTAGATATATGTAATCCCCATCTGCTTACACTGCGATGCATGACTTCGAAAGATAACCACTATTCATTCAGTCATTCGCCTTGTTTAGGCCCTTTTACACTCTTGCTGAGTCGCGGAATGCTATCATTTACTTCAACGTTTTCATCTATCATATTGAGTGTTCGTTTCTTGGTTAATTAACCCACCGAAACAACCTTTTATTGCTCTTATCCTCTTAAAACGGATGGGTTTTTCGTGTTGAACCTAAACTATCTTTTTAGCGTATGATAAATTTGAAATAGTGATATTACGGTGTAAGCTAATATTGCATTGGTGAAACTAACTATTAGAGGGATCTCATTTTGAAAGACACGTCTAAATCAATACCCCAAGAAGCGTTTGATTGGTATGACTCCTATGCGCATTGCGGCATGGGTAGACGTACGTTTATCGCTAAGCTTGGTTCGTTAGTGGCGCTTGGTTATTCAATGAGTGTATTAACGTCCGCTTTACTGCCCAATTATGCGTTAGCAGAACAGGTATCGTTTAATGATGACGATATAAAAGCGACTTATGTGCAATTTGATTCACCGTTAGGTCACGGCAAAGGGCGAGGTTACCTGGTCGAGCCTACCAATGTTCAACTTACCAACAAAGAAGGCTTGTTGCCTGTTGTCTTGGTGGTGCATGAAAATCGTGGTTTAAACCCCTACATTGAAGACGTCGCCAGGCGCTTAGCCAAAGCTGGGTATATCGCGTTGGCCCCCGATGCTTTATTCCCATTAGGTGGCTATCCTGGTAATGACGATGAGGGCCGGCAAATGCAGAGCACACTCGACAGAACTAAAATTGAACAAGATTTTGTTGCGGCAGCAGAGTTTTTAAAAGCCAATCCTCGCAGTAATGGCAAATTAGGCGCGGTTGGTTTTTGTTTTGGTGGGTATATCGTTAATTATCTTGCTGCAGTTAAACCTGATTTATTGCAAGCCGGCGTGCCTTTTTACGGTACACCCGCAGCCAAAGCATTAAGAGCCGAAATCAAAGCACCGTTATTGATTCAGTTAGCAGAACTTGATGAGCGTGTAAATGCCACCTGGGCAGAATACGAGCAAGACTTAGTGGCAGCTAAAGTGCCTTACACCATGCACATGTACGACAAAGCCAATCATGGTTTTCATAATGACTCAACAGCACGCTTTGATGAAGCGAATGCTGAGCTTGCGTGGAAAAGAACATTAGCTTTCTTTGAAAAACATATCCAATAAGATTCGCGAATTAAAGGGCAATTTTGCTCTTTAACGTGAGTTTATTAAGTTAAATATATCCTGACACAGGGGTTACGATGACTTTATATTTATCTAATGGACACTTATGCTAACGACTATAATCATATAGTATGGTTAAAGGTAAAGCATAATAAGAAAACAAAGGAAGTGACACATTGACCTTTTTTACCATTAGCTTGATACATAATGTCTGAGCAAAATCGAATTGAAATAGAGTTAAGTCAAGTCATCGCTCGTTATGGTGTCCCTTCGATTTTACTAGCAGATGATAGTTTAACTCAGCAATTTGTGATTAAAGCGGTATTACAAAACGTTGGGCTCGGTGTAGATTGCGTTGATGACGGTAAAAAAGCACTTTCCCAAATTAAACACAAACACTATGACATTGTCTTAATGGACATTCAAATGCCTATACTTGATGGCATTTCTGCAACCCAACAAATTAGACAATTCAGCTCATTTGACGTGTTACCCATTATTGCCCTAACGGGCGATACAGAGCTTAATGCTCTCTCATCTGATAAAACGGCGTTGTTTAATGCGTTTTTACAAAAACCGGTAGATAGTCATCTGCTTATCGACACCATTATCTCGTTTTGGGTACCGCAACAAGACGCTTCATCAATACATCATCAGCAAACCGCACTAGCAAGTGATAATAAACACCTTGTCAATTCAATCGCACAACTTGCACTACATCCGTCATTTGACCTGAGTGGCGGTGTGTATGAATGGGTGGGCGATGCAGCGTACTTACGCGTGTTAAGTGCATTTTTACGAGTATACAAGCCTTATGTTTCTTCACTCGACTTAGCAGGCTATCAAGGGTTGTCACAAGTTGAACTACATCGGTTTTTTCATAAACTTAACAGTGCCGCTGCAAACATAGGTGCTATCGATTTAATGAACGCTATTGAGCAATTTCAGCAAAATAGCGATGCTAGTATTCATCAGGTTAACAACGAATTAAGGCGAGTCATTGACATGCTTATGCCATTAGATTCGATTAACAAAAAATAAACATTCTTTTCATGGTACATCGATTTTATTTCATTGTATTATACTAAAAAATTGTCATATATAACAAAAATGCACGTTATTATAAATGGAGTTTATTGAATGCCAGAAGAGCAGTTACCGGATTTGAAAACAAGCACCAACAACCAACCACCAAAATTAATTGTGGTGGGCGTCGGCGCGAGTGCCGGTGGACTTGAGGCTTTACAATCGCTTCTGTCAAATATGCCAACCGATAGTGGAATGGCCTTGGTTGTAGCGCAACATTTGTCTCCCTCTTATAAGAGTATGATGACAGAGCTGCTCGAAAAAGAATCGACGATTTCAGTGGTAACGGCAATCGATAATGCACCAATAGAATCCAATAAAGTGTACATTTGCCCACCTAATTCAAACATTGAAATTACTGCAAACGACCGAATTAAGTTATTAAGTTATCCCGATGTGAGGCATACGCCACGCCCATCTGTTGATATGTTATTTGAGTCGATTGCCGAGCATAAAAAAGATTTTGCCATTGGTGTTGTGTTATCGGGAACCGGAACCGACGGCAGTCGAGGTATACGCGCCATTAAAGGTGAAAATGGCTTTGGTATTGTGCAAGACCCTCATGATGCTAAGTATGATGGTATGCCCAACTCTGCGATTAATTCTGGTCATGTAGACCTTATTTTGCAAGCGACTGAAATTGGTCATGAACTGAAAAATATTATTCATTTCCCGAGAAATACAGGCATTGATAATGACGGCACCATGCCGCGAGAAACCTATCAGGGCATTATTAAGCAATTAAAAGCTCGGCGTAATGTCGATTTTTCGCTTTATAAAGAAAATACTATTTTACGTAGAATTGAACGTCGTATGACGTCATTAAAAATTCATCATTCAGCTGACTATTTGGCGCACCTGCAAGATAATAAAGAAGAAATCAATTACTTGTTTAACGACATGTTAATTGGCGTCACGTCTTTTTTCAGAGACCCACGTGCGTTTGATAATTTACAACGTGAATTAGCTAATTACATTCAAAACAAATCCAATAAGTCGTTACGGTTTTGGTGTGTTGCTTGCTCAACGGGTGAAGAACCTTATACGCTGGCCATTATTTTAAGTGAGATCCTCGGTGACAAGATTGATGATTATAAGATTCAAATTTTTGCCACTGATATTGATCAAAATTCGATTAATTTTGCTCGCTTAGGGGTTTATCCTGAAACTGCGTTAAATTTCATACCTCGCACAATTAAAAACAAATATTTTCTGCTCAATAGCGAACAATATGAATTGATTAAGCCTATTAAATCGAAAGTCATATTTTCGGTTCATGACGTTAACAACGATCCACCATTTTTGCGTCTTGATTTGATTACTTGTCGAAACTTGATGATTTACTTTACCGTTGAGCTCCAACGTCAAATATTGCCAATGTTCCATTATGCACTCAACCCGAAAGGGTTATTGATGCTTGGGCAGTCTGAATCTATTGGTGTGTTTCAAGAACAATATCGACCGCTATCTAAAACTGGTAAGATTTATGAAACTCTGTTTGTTGGTAAGCAACTACCGCCAGAGCGTAAAACGTCTCGAGGTATTAGTTTAACAACCAATAATATGAAAGAGCTAAAGCCGGTACTAAGCTCGCAACATAATCGCAATAAAGTTGATGCAGAACTGACAAACATTATTGCTGATACGTTGCGTGAATTCGTGTTACCTAACGCTATTTTATTAAATGAGAACCAAGATATCATCTTCACCCAAGGTGATAATGCGTTGTTGGTTCGTCCAACAGGTTTACCGTCAAATAATATTTTTAAAAATCTTCATCCGCAACTATCAATCGACTTGCGCAGTGCGTTTCATAATATCCAAAACGGTCAAAAAGTTGCAGATACGGGTTACCAATCATTTAAGTTAAATGACGAGAATGTTTGGGTTAAGTTGATTTTGATGACAATTGAGAGAGAAGGGCCACTCGGTCGTTTAACTCTTATTTTTTCGCAAATTGAACTGCCCGAAAATATTCCGTTGCTTACCACGGATAAGCAAGAAACCTCCAATCAAGCTATTGCCCTTGAGCAGCAACGTTTGTTAGCAAAAACCAAAGAGCAATTACAAAATGTGATTGAAGAGCTAGAAACCTCAAATGAGGAAATGCAGTCCATGAACGAAGAACTGCAAAGCTCAAATGAAGAATTACAAAGCTCCAATGAAGAATTAGAAACGACTAACGAAGAGTTACAGTCTACCAACGAAGAATTACAAACGGCCTACGCTGAATTGCGCATGGCCTATGAAGAACGCGAACATCAACGGATTGAATTAGACAGACTCAAAGTTGATTTAGAGCATTCTAATACCTTACAACATGAAGCGGAAAGATCAGCACAGATGGGATCGTGGTTTTGGGATCTGACTACTCGCAAACTTGAGTGGAGTAATGGTTGTTATGAACTCTTTGGTCTGGATAAAGAAGTGTTCCATCCTTCGTATGAAGCATTTATCGGCTTAGCGTCAGGTGAATACCGTAGTCGTTTAGAAGAGCAATTAACCAATTTATTGCATAACAAAGCGACTCAACCTTTTATTTTTGAAGCTTTGGATGTTGATCGAAATATTAGTATTATGTCGTTAGAGGCGGTTGTGTCATTTAATGATTTAAAGCAAGCCACCCGAGTCATGGGCACTATCCGAGACATTACTAACTCGGTTATGAAAGAAAAAGAACAAGTTGTATATAAAGACACCATCACTTATCTCTTAAACAATACCTTAACGGCATCGTTTGTATTAGATATCGATAAGTTACAAATTGAATACATTAATGCTGCTTTCCAAAAACTACTGGGTTATTCAGAAGTGGTTATCAATGCTTTAGCAGATGAAAAACTATTTACGTTATTTAACACTAAAGATGCGATTATGTTTAAAGGCATTGTCGATAAAGTCTCGCGCTCTACAGTCGGTGAATGCGTTCCTGGAAAATATGCCATTAAACCAAAAGACAGTAATGATTTTATTAATGTGTATGCAAACCATACGGTGTATGAACTTAACGATACCACTGGTTTGCCACAGAAAATGTTAGTGACACTCTTTGCCGCAGATTAATGCAGCATAAAACGTGCAAGTATTAACGTTTGCGGTTATTTAGAAAACAGATTAAATGTCATTTCATTTAAGTATTTGATGACAAGTGTGAAGATTAAGGAGAAGTTTTGGAGCGATATAACGGAATTGGTATCCCATGTATTTCGACAACACATAAGCTTGAAATCGTCGGCTTTAATGATGTTGCCAAAAACATGTTTGGCCGTGCTTTGACGATGTCGCCTATGGGTGACAAAAAAATTGTCTTAACGGCTTTAGTCAATTCTAATGTGTCTAACTTTCTTGCCTGGGTCACTAATAAAGATCAGGATTACATTGAGTTAAAGGTGGTTTGTCATGGTGCGGTTAAGCACTTGGTGGCGAATTTAAAAAATGTTAACGACATCGATTCGCTGGGAAACGAGACCCAATTGTACAACTTTTGTTTCTTCCCGCTGGACAGTTATCACTCATTAAATAAAGATTTTAACCTTTATCGCAGTGTTTATATGCATTCGACTCAGGCGATTTACATTACCGATCATCAACACAATATTGTGTCGGTTAATCCGAGTTTTATTAATTTGTTGAGTCGTTCTTTTAAAGAGGTTATGGGTAAGAATGACGGTATGATATATACCATGGACTCATACGCGAAATTAAAACAATTACTATCAACATTAGACACTGAGCGAGACGATACCAGTGAGCGCTTAGAATGCATCAGGATGTACAAAAATGGTGAGCCTGAAATCATCTGCTGTAAAGTACATATCAATGTCATTTTTGATGAAGAAACTCAAGAAAAGCAATATTTACATATATTAGATGATGTGACGCAGCAGGTTTTAATTGAGAACTCTTTATCTAAAGCGGCCTATACCGACAGTCTAACTGGTTTGTCTAACCGCATGAGCTTTAATGAAAAATTCAAAAATATGCACGATTCAGCTCAACGACTCGGTGAAAAATTATGTGTGTTTTATATCGATTTAGACCGCTTTAAATATTTAAATGACGAGTATGGCCATGATTACGGTGATTTATTACTTAAACATGTAAGCGAACGTTTAGTGGGTTGTTTTAAAAAACAAGACTTAGTGGCAAGAGTGGGTGGTGATGAGTTTGTTGCGGTTATTCAGTCTGATGAAGATATTGATTGCTTTGAGCGCATTGCATTACGGGCTATAAGCGAATTATCTAAGCCTTATACACTCAATGAATTACATTATACTTGTACTTGTAGTATTGGTGTGTCGGTTTATCCCGATGATGCTCTTGACCAAGAATATCTTTTAAAAGCGGCCGACAGTGCCATGTATATTGCTAAACAAAATGGCCGCAATAATTTTGCTTTCTTTGATTTAAACCACAAAAAAACTGAAGATAAACATCAAAAAATCATTAAAGTTGTTGAAAAAGCATTAGCAGATAAAAAGATTATTCCTTTTTTTCAGCCAATTCACGATGTCGATACTGGTGAATTAGTGTCGTTTGAAGCTTTAGCGCGTTATTGTAATGACCAAAATGAAATTTTACCGCCTAGCTATTTTATGCCTTCTATCGAACAAGATGTGTTACTGATAGGTTTGGGTGTAACCATCATTAATCAGGTAGTTACTCAACTTAGAATGCTCGAATCACATGGCATAATGATCCCGATTTCAATTAATTTATCTTCGTATCAATTACTTTCTGAAGTCATTATTAAACAACTCGAAATGGTTGCGCTGCGATTTCCGCAATTTATTCCGTTATTGAAAATTGAGATTACTGAAACATTAATTTTCGAAAACAATCAGTTTGTTGTGGTCAACATTGCTCGCCTAGTCGAATGTGGTTTTAGGCTAATGCTTGATGATTTTGGTACGGGTTATTCATCCATTTATTCATTAAAAAAGTTTAAGTTTGAAACCGTCAAAATTGATAAAACGTTTATTGATGACATCAATTCTAGTAATGTTGAAGATCAAACCTTACTCAATACGATTATCGCTTTAGTCAAAAACCTTAAGTTAAAGATTATTTGCGAAGGTGTTGAAACCGCATCGCAAGTGGCATTTTTGAAGGATCAACACTGTGGTTTTGCACAAGGTTATTATTACTCGCAAGCTATATCTAAAGCTAAAATGCATGACTATATAAAAAAACACAGTAAAACAGCCATTTTTTCGCCCATAAAAACAACAGTTCAATAGAGATTAATGAATGAGTACAGAAAAGCTTACTAAAGTATTAATTATTGATGATGAGAGTTCATCAATTGAAGTGATGAAAACCATGCTTGAATCAACCATGGCTGTTTTTGTTGCTGAAACAGCTGATGATGGTTATAACTTACTCCAATTACACGATTTCGACATCATTTTATTGGATGTAGACCTACCTGATATGTCAGGGTTTGATTTGTGTAAACGAATCAAGTCTGAACTACGATTTACTCATATTCCTGTGATTTTTATCTCAGGCTACAAAGAGCTTATTTTTGAAATTCAAGCATTTGAATCGGGTGGTATTGATTACCTGACTAAACCCATTAGTCCAGTAAAAATGCTGATTAGAATGAGTGTAGCCTTGAATGTAAAATTGCCCATCCCAAGTTCGCAAAATATTAAACTAGGATAGGTTAAAGGTAAAAAACACTGGAATTAGTGGAATTAGCATTTGTTAGCATTATTTTATGCTGCTTGGAATGTGATTTGTACATCAGTGCCTTTGCCTACTTCAGACTGAACATCGACACTGGCATTTTGTTGTTGCAGTATTTGCAATACGATAGACATACCAATGCCGGTTCCAGTGCCTATAGGTTTTGTTGTGTAAAAGGCATCAAACATCCTTTGTTTTACCTCAGGTGTCATACCGCAGCCATTATCAATAATATTGAGTTTAATAATGTCGTCACATTGCGTCAGCTTTATGGAGACGATTCCAGCGTTATTGTTTGATTGTTCACAGGCTTGTATCGCATTGACTAAAATATTCACGAGTACTTGATTGAGTTCACCAGAATTAAATCGAATGTTAGCGACTCTAATGAGTTCTTGTTTAACAAGCACATCTTTCAGTTTTGGTCCTAATAATTTAACTGCCATTTCAATGGCATCGTATAAATTAATATCAGTAATTTGTTCAGTGTCTGTTCTGGCAAAAAATAATAAATTTTTAACAATATCTTTAATACGGTAAAAACCTTGGTCAGTATCGGTGATGAGCTCGGGCAAGTCTTCAGTGATAAAATCGATATTATGTTTTTGTGCATCATTTACAGGCGCGTTAGGCACTATCTCGAGTAAATCTGCCACATAACTGTTTAGTGTAGTGACATTACTTATCACAAATGCCAGCGGATTATTAATTTCATGCGCTACGCCCGCAGCGAGGGAACCGAGCAATGCCAGTTTTTCTTGTTGTATCAATGACTGTTGTTGATTTTTAATTTGTTCTATTTGTTGCTCTAACAACACATTTTTCTCATAGACTTGTCGTGTGTAATCTTCAAGCATTTGCTCGATTTCAGCTCGCGCTTTTTTTTCACGAATGTATGCGATGTAATATGGGTTAGATTTATCAGTCATTGTTTAACTCTATGTTTAAAATGCATTGCTCAGCGCCATGGTGCATACAGGTATCGTGTTTAATACTAATTCTCTGATGATAATAATCTGCAGCACCAAAAATTAAGCCTTCAGCGCAAAAACACAGCTTACGAGGCGAGTGGTATTTAAGCTCTATGTTATTGTTATCAATCATTGTTGAAATAATGGTTGGTAGTGCAGGCTCATGATAAAGCTTATTCACTTCAACGTGGATGATATTATGGATGCCCATGACTAACGAGGTAAAGTCAGTAAAACGCTCAACGACTTTTGTGTGGTTTGCCGCTAAACCTGAAAATAAGAATTGACCAAACGCCTTTATGACATCTTGTATTGGGAGGTTTAACATCTCTGCCACTTCAGTAACAATGGCAAATAATTCATTTTCTGGGTAATTTTTAGCAGATATATAGACTCTGTCTGCAGGGGCATGTTTTTCTAATAAGTCATTCCAGACACCCATACCACATTGTTGAACTATCATGTCTTCAAGTACGTTAAAAATAATTCCTTTCATAAAACCTCTCAATGTTTTCGTTACAACAATAGCGATAAATTATTGCTTTGTCATGATTTAAAAAAATATCCAGCATGTTGCATATCATTTAAATAATATTGTGTATTTTTTGGATTTCTTTAAGTGTGACAACAAATGTTGCTGATACATGCGCAAGTGATTGCCCTGTATTTATTGACTCTTCAGCTTGTATTGCGGCACTGCTGAGTAAAGTAAGACCTAAGCATGCACTCGTGCCTTTAATTTTATGTAACAGTGATAAAAGTGATTCTTTTTCAGATCTGCTAACAATCTGCTGTAACTCGTCCGGTATGCTAAGCAAACTGGATAAATAATCGTAACGCATTTGTTTTTCTTCAATGTCATCAATATCTGATTCATTCGTCGGTTCAGCAGTGACAACTGCTGATTGAGTCAATGTTTGCGATGACAGCAATGACGACAACAATGATAACAACGTCATTTTGTCGATTGGTTTGGTTAATTTGGCATTAAATGGGCATGTTTGTTTTTCATCATTGTTTTCGAACACGTCGGCGCTGAGAGATATTATGGGTGAAGAAATGCCTAGATGTCTAAGCTGGGTTGCAGTTGTTAAGCCATCCATTACAGGCATTTGTTGATCCATTAATATTAGATCAGGATTATTCGCCATGGCCATTTCTAATCCTTGTTGTCCATTTTCGGCAAACAATAACTGTAATTGGGTTGTTTTAAGGTATGAGGCAAGCAAAGATCGAATGTCTGGTACATCATCGACGATTAACAATGTTCCTGATAACGAATTGATTGCTGCTTGAGATGGCTGCTCACATGTTGAACTGACATCTACTGATTGTGGTGCTGTTTCATTTGCGTCAAGGAGTAATGTAAATACGCTACCTTGACCCAGAACACTTGTGAATGACAAGTCAATTGCCATGGCGTCTGCTAGTTTTTTGGTAATATGCAAACCAAGTCCGGTACCACCAAAATCCCTGCTGATACTAGAATCGCCCTGACTAAATGGACTAAACAATTGTGTTTGCTGCATCTGGCTCATGCCAATACCTTCATCACAAATACGTATTTGTAGCTGCTTATTGTGCAGTAATGATGCCTCAATGCTAACCGTGCCCTGGTTGGTAAACTTAATCGCATTACTGAGTAAATTGAGTAAAATTTGTTGAAGCCGAAATGTGTCAACATGGACACTGGCTGTGTCTGGTACTGTAATGGTGTAATCAAGCTTGAGGTTTTTTTGCTTGGCTAAAATAGCGGTATTATTGACGATATCGGTTAAAAAAGGCTTTATCATTACATGTTCAAATGCAATTTCCATTTTACCTTCATCAATTTTTGCAGTATCCAATATGTCATTAATGACATTCTGTAAATGAAGTGTATTGTTGTTTATACGTGTTAGGGTCGTGTGAGTATCGTCGGTTGTTGTGGCTAATAACTCTTCTGTAAACCCTTTAATAATGGTTATTGGGGTACGAATTTCATGGCTCATATTGGCTAAAAACCGAGTTTTAATGGCAGCGAGTTGATTTGCCTTATCGCGCTCATGTTCTAACTCTTTGGTTCTATCTGCCACTTTTTCTTCTAGTTCATCATTCATCACAATGATTTCTTTCATCGAGCTCATCAGTGCTTTACGTGACAGCAACACTTTATTTTGCATCTCATTAATACTGTCTGAAAGCATTTCAAATTCAATAGAGCTATGTTCAAATTGCAACGACTTATAGGCTGGTGTGTCTAGGTCCCATTGGTGTGCCTGTTGGGCTATTCGTTCAAGGGTATTGGTGTAGTTTCGGATAAAGCGGGTTGATAAAATGGTGATGTATTCCATTAATAACATCACTAACATCATAGCGATACTGAGATAAATAAAGTACCTAACCGCATAAGGTTTTACATCTAAATAATATTGCGCTGTCCAGCGTAAATCGGCTAATTGCTTTTGAATGACAATATATTGCGCATCGGCTGTAAAAATAATGCTTTCTGGTTGGTTTAAGAAAATTTGTCGATAAAAAGGAGGAATATAGGGGGCTAGCAATGTACGTTCTGTCCATTCTTTCCCTAGTTCACCTAATTGCTCACTTCCCCATATTTTCTTCGATTCGTTGTCGAGTAAAATGCGGTTTATAGCCACATCATCAGCGATCAATGCGTTGTCGTTATGTATTAAGTTTTCTGTTAACGACACAATATTGATTGATTGTTCTAATACGCCATCAAATTGACCGTTTTTATACAGCGGTGTACTTACCGCAAACAACAAGTCTTGCCCGAGCGTACGACCTTGAAATATCTTACTGATGTAAGTGGTATTTAACTCTCTGGGTTTAAAAAAATAGCTGCGGTCACTTACCGATGCCTGGTTAAGATCGTCATCGTTAAATCCAGCTTTATAAAAGTGAGTAATATCCCCATGCTTATCTGTCATTAATGCTGAAATACTTTCAGGATGCAGTTCAGTCATGACCTTCAAGGTATCTTTGTTAATGTGGTTTTGACCTAAGCGGGCCAACATTTCAATTTCATTGATGTAACTGTCAATGTGCCTGTGAATATTGTCCACAAATGCATTTTGAGCTTTGTCGTAATAATTGAGTTGTGATGATAAATGAAGACCAATGATCCCCTGTAAAATCATGGCAATTAAAATGGTTCCGGGTACTGCACTGTATAGGGCTATGCGATGGGTAAGTTGAAGTTTTAAGCTCTGCTTTTTGTGTATCTCCGGTGAGCTCGTGATGTCTTCTAATACTAAGGCTGTTCGTGTACAGAGCAAAAAAATGCAAGTATCAACAATGACAGTCCAGGCAAAAAGATCCAGTGACTCATAAAATATACCGTAGCCAAATAAACGATATATCACACTAATTGAGAGGGCGTAGGCGAGCGTTATTTTCCACAGCGGTTGAGTTAATTTTAATGTCAAAGGCAGGAGCAATAGTAGCTGTAAACTGTTACCTAACCAGACAATCTCGCTGTTAAGCGGCAGCGTTACTAGGATCATACTGAGCAATGCCCACACTAATCCTAATCGAAATAAAATAATAAAAAATGCCACATTGCCAATTAAAAATGGCACAACAAAAGGCAGGTCTACAGCAATGGTATTAATTAATACGCCAATTAAAGACATGCTGAAAAAAAACCGAAAACGTCTCATCGTAATGGGTTTTGCAATCAGTAACTTAGCTTTTTCTGTCGATGTCATGTCAAATTAACTCAATATAATAAATGTCATACAGCATTGTTGTAACTGTTTTATCCGTTTACGATGTAGTGAAACAAAATCGACTATCAAAAATTTTGTCATAGGTTTTATACCACAGTCATTACGTCTCAAAAGTCTTATATGTCCTATTTGTCTCCTTGATTAATCTATGCTATAAATGATTAATAATCAAGCGTTGCAAATTAAGACCAAACATGAAAACGTTAAAACCGAGCGAAATAGCCTTATATTGTGATGTACACCAAAGGACAGTGAGTCGTTGGATAGCTCAAGGGCAACTTAAGGGACATAAACTCCCTGGGCGTGGTAATTATCGTGTGTTGTTAAGTGATTTTATTTTATTTTTGCAAACGCAAAACATGCCAATGCCAACAGAGTTACTAAGCAACACCAATCAAGATGAAGAAGCCGTTGATACAACATCGAATAAGCGAATTTTGATTATTGATGATGAAACTGAGATCCGCAATGCGATACGCAGAGTGCTAGCAAAAGGTGGCTATGTTATCGATACTGCGACTGATGGTTTTCAGGCAGGGGTAAAAGTCTTACGTGACAAACCAAACTTGATCACCTTAGATTTATCAATGCCAGGACTTGATGGGTTCGACGTACTGACGTTTATTCGTGCGCAACCAGAGATTGCAGATATTAAGATTGTGGTTATTTCAGGATTATCTGATACCGAGTTACAAAAAGCGTTGGTGTTAGGTGCTAATGCAGTACTGCCAAAGCCATTTGAAAACACACAATTAATATCGACTATTAATAACTTATTAAAGTAAGTGGGAATAACATGATTAACAAGCTGCTAATTGTAGATGATGAAGTTGCTATTTTACGTGCATTGAGTCGAGTGCTGACGCGCGCAGGATATCAAGTTTTTAAAGCAAATAGTGGCGAAGAAGCCCTTAGCATCATGCAGCAATATGCGTGTCACGTGGTTATTTCAGATTTTAGAATGCCGATAATGAATGGGGCGGAATTATTAGGGGCAATTAAGGATCTGTATCCAGACACTATTAGTATGATCCTCAGTGGCTATACAGATTTTAATTCTGTAGTCGCTTTAATTAACTCCGGGACTGCATTTCGTTTTTTACAAAAACCCTGGGACGAGCAGGCGCTATTTACTGAAGTTAAAGAAGCATTTAGTACTTATCACAATCGTTCACATCAACATCAAGTAAACTTGCTCATGTCCAATACTGCAGAGGCACTCGTCGAGTTACACCCCAATGGCCAATTTGGGCAAGTTAATGGCGTTGCGAAACAATTATTTGATTTTTCTCAACACACTATTTTATTGTCAGATGCCTTTCCTTATTGCACTGATAATTGTGTTAACAAATTGTTTGAAGATGACTTACAAACAGTCACTCTGCAAAATCGTCAAGGTAAAGATGTTGAATTATTACTAAAGATTGCCACGGATAACTCGCGTTTTTTCGAGCTACATTTTGTAAATAAAAATGACGGGGCGGTGTCTAATCGAAAACAGTTAGCAGCATTTTTAGACCAAAATGAATTAATAACAACTGCTGATGGGCTGATTAAATCCAATACCCATTTTGCCATGATTGCTATTCATCTAAAAAACTATAACTATTGGACTGATATGATGGGCTTGCAAGCGAGCGAAGCCCTATTTGCTGAAATTACATCAACAATGTTAAGCCAATCTAAACAATTTCAAGCTTCGTTGTCATTTTTAAGCGACGAGCATTTTGTATTACTATTAGATAATTACAAATCAGAACTAGATTTACATAAACAACTTACAGATTTTATTGAACCGTTTAATACGAGTCGGTTTTCCGATAAATCTGTGCATGTTGAATTTGTGATTACCTACTGTATAGCCCACGAAGATGGTGAAAGTGCACAACAGTTACTTAATAATGTATTAATGTCTAACCGGTTATATCGATCTTCACAATCTAATTTTTTTATGCGTTATGATGCCTCAATGATTGAGCAAAAACGTAATCAGTTACTTATCAGTAAAGCCTTATTTCATGCTGTAGAAAATGATGAATTATTTTTACATTTTCAGCCTAAATTTGATTTAAATAAAGGAAAGATTTGTAGCTGTGAGGTGCTATTGCGCTGGAACCATCCTGAACTGGGTAACGTATCTCCAGGGGTATTTATTCCGATAGCTGAACAAGAAGGTCAAATTATTGAGTTAGGTTATTGGGTGATAGAAAGTGCATGCATAGCGATTTCAAATTGGACTAAAAAAGGTATCAATCTTGATAAAGTTGCGATTAATGTGTCTGGCAAGCAATTGTCACAAATTGATTTTATTCCGCGAGTTGAAGCATTATTAGCGAGGTTTGATATTGATATGTCACGACTTGAATTTGAACTGACAGAATCCTGGCTCGTGGATAATATAGAAGAAAGTGCAGAGAAACTAAGACGCCTTAAAAATGCAGGGATCAGTATTGCAATGGATGACTTTGGTACAGGTTATTCATCTTTATCTTACTTGTCTAAGCTGCCCATTGACGTGCTTAAAATAGATAGGTCTCTTATTATGGATATTGTGCACAATTTAAATACACAAAGCATGGTGGGGAGTATCACTCGTATGGCCCATGAATTAGGTATGCAAGTTGTGGTAGAGGGTGTCGAACAGATTGAACAAATCAAGGTGTTAGAAAAACTTAAGTGCGATGTTATTCAAGGGTTTATCATTGCCAGACCTCAGGCAGAAGATCATTTTACTGCGTTGATTTCTAATGCAGATGTGTCTATTGCTTCTGTAATGGGGAAAATATGAAAAAATTGACGGCACTGTTTATCGACGACGATGTGTTTATGCTTAAAGCATTACAACGCACAGCACGCAGAGCCAAACCCGATTGGGATTTTTACCTTTGCGAACATTGCAACGATTGGCAATCAGCACTGCCAGAGGGGGTGATTCCAGACGTGGTTTTTTGTGACTACTTAATGCCAAAAAAAAATGGTGATGAAGTACTGCTAGAGATTGCCAATATCATTCCTTCTGCGGTTAGAGTATTACTAACAGGTGATACGGGTGAAGATGTGGTCACCAAAGTCAGTGCCATTACCCATTTTGTGTTAAAAAAACCTTTTTCTGCTGACGATTTAAACCATGTTTTTTCATGTATAGAACGTTTAGATGCACTCAATTTTAACCTAGAAACTCGCAATAAATTTGGTCGAATAGGTTACTATTTTGCCTTACCTACAATTGTTACTGAGTTGCATCAATTGTTTACCTCTGACGATGTAGATATTGAACAAGCTGCAGCACTTATCATTCAAGAATCATTTATTGCCGCTAAAATTATCCAAATCGCCAATTCCGCATTTTTAGGATACAGCCGGCAAACTGTGTCTTTGGAAGAAGCAATTAAACGATTGGGATTAAAGATGACTGAAACCATTGTGATATCAATGGCGGTCGGTGATTGTCTTGTTGCCAAAGTACCTTCCAATTTACATAGATTAATCAATGAGTGGGCATTTAATTTTTCTAATCAATCTAGGCAATTGAGTAAATCACTTGGCTTTAATTCTGCCATGCTCGATATTGTTTCAATGGCGGCATTATTAACCGGTATTGGTCAACTAGCACTTATTGCTGAATCTGATGAATATATCAATTCATCAGACAATGATAAGCAGTTTTTTGTGCTAAGAGATGCCAGTATTCTTACCGTTTATATCTTGACGTTATGGGGATTTTCAGTTGATCTTTGCAAAGTGATTTTAATGCAAGATAACCCAGATTTTCATGCTCAAGAAGATAACGAAGATAAACTGGGATTAATTTTGTATTTAGTCAAATTGAAGCTCTTATGTAAATTGGAACACACTGAAAAAGAGAGCCTCAAAAACCTGGTTGTGGACACAAAAATCGTCGATTGGATCGGCGAAAACTTATAATCTTGTTTAGTATTTAAATGATTCAACGCTGCAAATTGCAACTCATCGCAATTGATTTAAACACAAGTTCAGCGCTATCAGTACTATGACTGCCTTTGAGCATTAGACGCTGCAATAATCATTTTATTTCTCAGCCATTTATTGGCAGGTTCTTTATCAACATTTACATGCCAATATAAATGTACGCCTATATCGGGTAATTCTACCGGCATAGGGTATACCGCAATATCTAACATTTCGCTGTACATCATTGCAGCAGTCTTTGGTAGAGTTAATAGCATGTCATTGTTTAATATTACCTTACATGCTGATAAGGCTTGCTGACATCGTAGTGATATGCGGCGATGGTAACCCATTCTCGATAACTCAAAATCTTCCATACCAGGCCCAGTCGAACGCGAAGAAACCAAAACATGATCTAATGCTAAGTAGGTCTCTAAATCTAAATTATGTGTCAACGCGGGATGTCCTTTACGTGCAACAACCACGAGTTCATCTAGTTGCAGTTGCGTGTGACGAATATTATTACTCACAGGGATCAAAGCATCGATGGCTAAATCGATATCACCGCTGGCTAATTTGTTTTCTAACTCACTACGGTTAACCCGCTTATTACTGTTGAGATGAATTGCAGGAGATTCTACCGATAAGCTTTCTTGCAAAATGGGTAAATAGTAAGGCTCTAATGATCCGTGTAAAGACAAAGAAAAGCTTTTGCGAGAGGTAAGAGGTTCAAATTGTCTTGATTGTACCAGGCACACTTGTAATTGGTGCAGTGCTTCTCGGACATCATCAATGACATTTTTTGCAACGGGAGTCGGGCGCATCTCGTTACCCTGACGGATAAACAAAGGGTCATCGAAATGATTGCGTAATTTACCTAATGAGTGACTCACAGCCGGTTGTGACAAATTTAGTACCGATGCCGCTTTGGTGATATTTCCTTCGCAATATATGGCATCAAAAACTACAAACAAATTCAAATCAATTTTCATATTCACTCCATTGAATTAAGTCGTAATACCGCACCTATCCAATATGCTTTTTATTCATCCCGTACTATTTAAATGGTTAATAGTAGGATATTAGAACTATTCATTTGTTCAATTTAGAACTTGGGATTAGCATAGTCAAGTAGATTCGGATCCGGTTAATTATTCAGCTTAACCTTGTTGTAAGCAATCGCAGTAGTGAATGTGCAGGATCTAAACGGCAACTCACGTGTAACTGGTTTTAGTTATTGGCATTACCTAACACGATGTTGTTCAAGTCATGATTTTTATAACGTTAGAGACACTCAATGGCTGCGATATATTTGATTAGACACGGACAAGCTTCTTTTGGCAGTACCGATTATGACCAATTATCAGACAAAGGTTGTGAGCAAGCTTCCTTGCTGGGTCAATATTGGCGCACAAGAGTTAAGCCAAGCAAATTTTATTGTGGTGACTTATTACGCCATGGCCAAACGTTAAGTCATTTTGCTAAAGGGTTAGACATTAACACCACTCCGATGGTTATCCATTCGGGGTTTAATGAATTTGACCACGTTGATATTTTGCAAAAATTTAATGGTGAATGGCTTCATTTTGCTGAAAAAAATGAAACACTTCAGCAGTTTGACGAACCCAATAAAGTGCTTCACAAAGAATTTTATCAGGCATTAAATCGTTGGATGAGTGGCCAGCATGATTTGGAATACAAAGAAAGTTGGCCGCAGTTTAAAAGCCGTTGTATTCGTGCATTGCAGAATATTATTGAACAAGAACTGGCAAAAAAACGCGTACTCACACACACCACCAATGATGCAAAGCAACCTAAAGATATTTTGGTGTTTACCTCTGGCGGCACCATTTCGACAATAATGCAGCACATATTGCAATTAAGCGACCAGCAAACATTGGCGATTAATCAACAAACCAGAAATACCAGTGTGACGAAACTGTTGTTTTCGGAAAATATGTTAAGTGTAGATTACTTCAACAACTACAGTCATTTAGAAGTAATGGGCGATGAATGGATTACCTTTAGATAAGCATAAACTCACACTTTCAACGCCTCGTTAATGCTGCTGTTGAATTAGAACCTCAATACAACAAGGATAAAAAATGAATACTGCTAATTTATTTGATTTAACAGGGAAAGTCGCGTTAGTCACAGGTGCTAGCCGTGGTATTGGTGAGAGTGTCGCTAAAACGTTAGCCCAATATGGGGCGCATGTCATTGTATCGAGCCGAAAAATTGACGCATGTCAGGCCGTGGTTGATGAGATAATCAAAGCCGGTGGAAGCGCACAAGCTATTGCATGTCATATTGGTGAGTTAGCGCAAATTGACGCCATTTTTGCAGCGATTACAAAGCAACATGGCAAGCTAGATATTTTGGTTAACAATGCTGCAGCCAACCCTTATTTTGGTCATATTATTGATACTGATTTGGCCGCATTTCAAAAAACTGTTGATGTAAACATTCGCGGTTACTTCTTTATGTCGACCAACGGTGCCAGATTAATGAAGGCCAGTGGCGGCGGTTCAATCGTTAACGTCGCTTCGGTTAATGGCGTGATCCCGGGTGATTATCAAGGCATTTATTCCGTCACCAAAGCAGCGGTTATTTCAATGACTCAAGCTTTCGCCAAAGAATGTGCCCAATTTAATATTCGTGTTAATGCCTTACTCCCTGGCGGTACCGACACCAAATTTGCTTCAGCACTCGTTGATAACCCAGCTATTTTAAAACAAATGATGCATCACGTGCCGATGAAGCGCGTCGCGCAGCCTGACGAAATGGCAGGTACCGTGTTGTATCTTGCCTCAAACGCATCAAGTTACACCACAGGTACTGCCATCAATGTTGATGGTGGCTATTTGATTGGTTAATGCTTTAAAAATACAAAAAATAAAACGAATATCTCGATAGGAATTTATAATGTCTAGCACTCAAAACACCAGCATCAACAAGCTATTTGAATCGTTTTCAAATAAATCTTTATCGCTTAAAAACAAAACCGTAATGGCACCGATGACCCGTGCCTTTTCACCAAACTATATCCCCAATGCTGAGGTTGCCGCATATTACCGCCGCCGTGCTGAAGGCGACGTAGGGTTAATTATTACTGAAGGCACTTTTATTTCGCATAAAGCCGCCAACGGTTATGAAAATGTGCCGGCCATTTTTGGTGAGCAAGCCTTAGCAGGTTGGAAGCATGTCGTCGATGAAGTACACGCTGCAGGTGGCAAAATTGCACCACAACTTTGGCACGTTGGCGCGGTAAGAAAACCTGGAGTGGGTCCTGATAAAGAAATGCCGGCATACAGCCCATCGGGTTTGTACAAACCTGGTGCATCAAATGGCGTTGCCATGACACAGGATGACATTGATGAAGTGGTCGCCTCATTTGCACAAGCTGCGCTCGATGCAAAGAACATTGGCTTTGATGCCATCGAAGTGCATGGCGCACATGGTTACTTAGTGGATCAGTTCTTCTGGGAAGGCACTAACCAACGCGACGACCAATATGGTGGCTCGCTAGAAAATCGCACCCGTTTTGGTGTTGAAATCGTTAAAGCAATCCGTGCAGCCGTAGGTGAGGATTTTACCATTATCTTCCGTTTCTCTCAGTGGAAACAACAAGATTACAGCGCAAAACTGTGCCAAAACCCTGAAGAGTTAGCCATATTTTTAGGTTTATTAAGTGATGCCGGTGTTGATATCTTCCATGCCAGTACACGTCGTTTTTGGATACCTGAATTTGACGGTTCTGATTTAAACCTTGCTGGTTGGACCAAAAAACTGACTAACAAACCTGTGATCACTGTCGGTAATGTTGGCCTGGACAATGACTTTATTGGCGAAGGTAATGCCGATTTGTCTGGTACTTCAAACCCAACCGGTATTGATGAATTATTAGTGCGTTTAAATAATGACGAATTTGATTTAGTCGGTATCGGCCGAGCGTTATTGGTTGATCCGCAGTGGGTTAATAAAATTAAAACCAATGCGATTGATGAGATTAAGCCATTCAATAAAAAATCATTAATGTCGTTGAGTTAACACGACTTTTCTCCCGATTAAAACGCACTCCATTTATCAAAAGGTCACAATATGAATTTTGAATACAGTGAAAAAGTTCAAGGCTTAATTAATCAAGTTAGCCAGTTTATGGATGAGCATGTTTATCCGCATGAAGACGAAATGCATCAACAAGTTGCACAAGACCCATGGTCAACACCGCCGTTAATGGATGAGCTTAAAGCTAAAGCGAAAGCGCAAGGCTTATGGAATCTATTTCTACCGGTGGCTTATGGCAAATACAGTGGCGGGTTAACCAATTTAGAATATGCACCTTTAGCCGAAATTATGGGCAAAGTGATGTGGGCGCCAGAAGTGTTTAACTGCGCCGCGCCGGATACCGGCAACATGGAAGTATTAGCAAAATATGGTAGCGAAGCACAAAAAAAGCAGTGGTTAGAGCCGCTGCTTGAGGGCAAAATTCGCTCAGCCTTTGCCATGACAGAACCTGAAGTGGCCTCAAGTGATGCAACTAATATCGAATTAAGCATCGTGCGTGATGGTGACGAGTATGTCATTAACGGCCGTAAGTTTTACATTAGTGGAGCGTGTCGTAAGCAATGCGAAATCATGATCGTGATGGGCAAAACTGACCCTGACAATACCAATCGTTATATTCAGCAATCCCAAGTGCTCGTGCCAATGAATACTCCGGGGGTGAAAATGGTTAGGCCGATGCAAGTATTTGGCTATAACGATTCGCCAGAAGGCCATGCTGAAGTGACCTTTACCGATGTACGTGTGCCAGTTGACAACATTATTGTTGCCGAGGGCAAAGGTTTTGAAATTGCGCAAGGTCGTTTAGGCCCTGGGCGTATCCATCACTGTATGCGTTCAGTGGGTATTGCACAGCGTGCATTAGATTTAATGTGTCAGCGTGTGAGCGAACGAATTGTATTTGGTCAACCGATGATCAAACAACAATCTGTGCGTGAAGACATTGCCAAGTCGGCTTGCCAGATTGAACAAGCGCGTTTAATGACCTTAAAAGCAGCGCAAAAGATGGATACCGATGGTAATAAAGCGGCTAAAGACTTAATTGCGATGATTAAAATTGTTGCTCCGAGCATGTCACTTGATGTGATTGACCGTGCCATTCAATGCCATGGCGCGGTGGGTGTCAGCCAGGATACCTTTTTAGCGCATGCATGGGCCGGTCAGCGTACGCTTCGTTTAGCGGATGGTCCAGATCAAGTACACATGATGCAACTTGGGCGTGATTTAGTAAAAAAAATCAGTCAATAAACCATCATTAGGCCGACATACGCTGGGGCGTGTCGGCCTATTTAATTGAGCAAACAAAATGTTGTTTATATAGCGTCATTAGCGCATCAGCGACATTAATCTAACAATAAGAGTATTGCTAAATGCCACATACATTTTCTATTGATAATGAGCAGCTTAGTGCTTATTTACAGCAACATGTTGACGGCTTCATTGGGCCAATCACACTTGAAAAATTCTCTGGTGGTCAATCTAATCCTACTTATAAAGTCACGGCACAATCGGGCGTGTATGTACTGCGCCGTCAACCGCCAGGTAAGTTATTAAAATCTGCCCACGCTGTAGATCGTGAATACCGAGTCCTTGCTGCGCTTAAAGGCAGCGACGTACCGGTAGCTAAGGTGTATCACCTTTGTGAAGACATCAATATTATCGGCTCCATGTTTTATGTGATGGAGTTTTGTGATGGCGCCGTGTATTGGAGTGCATCACTAGCCGAAATTCATTCAAATGAGCGCCGCGGTGCCATGTACAGCGAAATGAATAGGGTACTTGCAGCATTACACAGTGTTGATGTCGATGCCGTTGGTTTAAGCGATTATGGCAAAGCCGGTAGCTATTTTGAACGTCAATTGGGCCGTTGGGTATCGCAATATCACGTCACCGAACTTCAGCCTATTCCAGCTATGCACAAACTGATTGAGTGGCTTGAATCTCATATACCCAATGATGATGGCAGAGTCTGTTTAGTGCATGGTGATTTTCGTTTAGACAACATGATGTTTGCTAAAGACAGCCCGCAGGTTATCGCGCTGCTTGACTGGGAACTCTCTACATTGGGTCATCCATTTGCTGATTTAGCGTACCAATGTATGCAACTGCGTATGCCTGCAGGCATGGGCACTATCGATGGTTTAAAAGATATTGATCGAGGCAGCTTAGGGATCCCTACAGAAGAAGAATATGTTGCACAATATTGTCAACGAATGGGTATAGATCGCATCGATAACTGGGCATTTTATCTTGCGTTTAGCTTTTTCCGCTTAGCAGCTATTGCTCAAGGTGTCGCTAAACGCGCAGCACAGGGAAATGCATCAAACGAACATGCAAACAAAGTGGGATCATTTGTGGAACCGCTAGCACAAATGGCATTACAGGTAATACATAGCGCAAAATAATCATAAAAAATACAACAAGACCATCAATTACAGGAGTTACTCGCATGGATCCATTATTAGACTTTACTGGCAAAGTTGCCGTTATTACTGGCGCAGCGCAAGGTTTTGGCAAATTACTTTCTCAGGAACTGGCCAAACGTGGTGCCAAACTCGTGATTAGTGACATTAATGAAGCTGGCGTACATAAGGTGGCTGACGATATTGCGGCCACTGGCGCCGAAGTGGTCGCGATGAAGTGCGATGTTTCTAAAGATGAGTCTTGTAAAGCGATGGTCGATACCGCGCTTGAATATTTTGGCCGTGTGGATATCGGTGTCAATAATGCCGGTATTGCCCATGAGTTTATGCCACTGCACATGATTGATGAATCGATTATGGACAGCCAATTTGCCATTAACGTCAAGGGTGTTCAATTCGGTATGCGCCATCAAATTGCACAAATGCTGAAACAAGGTGAGGGTGCTATTCTCAACGTAAGTTCGATGGCCGGCTTAGGCGGGGCAGCCAGAGGCAGTGCTTATTCAATGGCTAAGCATGCAGTGATTGGTTTAACCAAAACCGGTGCAGTTGAATACGGCCGCGACAACATTCGTATCAATGCCATTTGCCCCTTCTTTACGTTAACGCCTATGGTCACCAATTTTGCTGATGAAGAAAAACAAAAGAAAATGGCGCGCGGCACGCCTATGAATCGTTTAGGTGAACCTAAAGAAATCGTCGCAGTCATGTTAATGATGTTGTCGCCTGGCAACACCTACATGACGGGCCAATGCATCGCGGTTGACGGTGGTGTGTCTGCATTTTAAATCCCCGTTGCTTTGCTATTGTCAGTAGTTATTAGTCAGATTGACTGTGGTCATTGGATTGAGTTTTTATAAGATAAGAAGAGAATAATATGCCAGCTACATTAATGAATGAACGCGATCTCGAGTTTATGCTGTACGAACTGTTTGACAGTGAAGGGTTAACAAGCCGTGAGCGTTACCAGGATCATGATCGTCAAACGTTTAATGAAGTGATTAACACAGCGAAAACCATTGCTGAAAAACATTTTCTTCCTATTCGACAAAAGCTTGATACTGACCAACCGACTTTTGACGGCAAAAAAGTTCATATTCTGCCTGAGCTTAAAACTGCCATCACTGCGGTGATTGAATCGGGCATTGGTTCGGCCACTGCAGATTACGACTTAGGCGGCATGCAACTACCGCCTATTATTGCCAGTGCTGCAGGGGCGTTTTTAAGTGTCGCTGGCGGCGTGGGCATGGGTTACAACATGCTCACCACTGCCAATGCCAATTTGCTGCAAGCACATGGCAGCGATGAGCTTATCAATACCTGGGTAAAACCGATGCGAGAAGGCCGCTTTATGGGCACGATGGCCATGACCGAACCTGGTAGTGGCTCTGGACTGGGTGATTTGATCACCAAAGCGGTAAAAGCTGAAGATGGCACTTATCGTATTAGTGGCAGTAAAATTTATATCTCGGGCGGCGATCACGACTTAAGTGAAAACATTGTTCATTTAGTATTGGCGCGTATTCAAGGCGCTCCAAAAGGAGTGAAAGGGATTTCGTTATTTGTGGTGCCAAAGTTTTTACTTAATGACGATGGTTCTATTGGCAAAGACAATGAAGTCGCCTTAGCGGGGTTATTCCATAAAATGGGTGGCCGTGCGCAAACCTCTACCGCGCTGAGTTTTGGTGAACAAAATGGCTCAGTGGGTTACCTTGTTGGTGAAGAGCATTGCGGCCTCAAGTACATGTTCCATATGATGAATGAAGCCCGCATTATGGTGGGTACTGGTGCGGCAGTAATAGCCGTTGCGGGATATCAATACTCTGTTGATTACGCCAAAAACCGACCTCAAGGCAGATTACCATCATGCAAAGATCCATTATCACCGATGGTCAATATCATTGAACATGCTGATGTTAAACGTATGCTATTGGCACAAAAAGCCTATGCAGAAGGTGCTATGGCATTGGTGTTATACGGCACGCAATTAAGTGACGATTCACACACGGCAGATACTGAAGCGCAGCGACAATACGCCTATACACTATTAGATTTTTTAACTCCGATCATTAAAACCTGGCCATCAGAATACGGCCCTAAAGCAAACTCACTTGCCATACAGGTGATGGGCGGCCACGGTTACATAAACGAGCATCCCGTTGAAATGTTTTATCGCGATAATCGCCTTAATCCCATTCATGAAGGTACTACCGGGATCCAATCATTGGATTTAATGACCCGCAAAGTACCCATGAATAAGATGCAAGGGTTTAAGGCGACAATAAGCGAAATGATGAAAACCATCGATGAAGCTAAGCAACATCCTGGTTTACTTGAGTATTCGACTCAATTAAGTCAAGCGGTTGAAACCTTGACCACCACCACAGAAGCGGTATTAAGTGCAATGGCGACTAAGAATATCGATTTGGCATTAGCTAACTCGGTTAAATACCTTGAGTTATTTGGTCATGTTATCGTCGCCTGGTTGTGGTTAAAGCAAAGCATTGTGGCAACAAAAGCGCTCGCAGAAAAACCGCATCAAACGGATGTGCATTTTTATCTAGGTAAATTGCAAGCCGCTCAATACTTCTATCGATTCGAATTACCCGAAATTTACTTATGGTCAAACATTTTGATTAACACCGACAGCACCAGTTTTGACATGCAGAGTGAGTGGTTTTAATCGTACCGTGATGACAAGTGAGTATTGTTGATAGGTTAACTCATCATTAGTTAACGTATTAATGGTATATTTTAATGTTAAAAATGAAAGCATTACCTCAATTTAAGGTAATGCTTTTTTTATGCCTGCAATCCCTATCACCCACATACAAACTATTAGCTATGAGAATATCTAAGTATCAAAACTATTCATTTGTTTAATTGATAAACCCCAATTAGCATGAGTTATCGTATAAATTTCATTCATGGATCGTATTGCGAAAGCAAAAGGGGAAGGGAACATGCCAACAGTGATTAATCGTAACGAGATTGCTAACTACATCGGTCATCAAGCCGCGCCAACTGATTGGCATCAAATCAATCAACAGCAAATTAATCTTTTTGCTGACTGCACCCTAGATCATCAATTTATTCACGTCGATGAAGAAAAAGCCAAAGCCACACCTTTTGGCTCAACCATCGCGCACGGTTTTTTATCTTTATCTATGTTGTCGCATTTTGCAGAAGAATTTAGCGTGATTATTGATGGCTTCTATATGGGCCTTAATGCCGGTTTTGACAAAGTGCGATTCTTACAGCCAGTAACCGTAAACAGCCGTATCCGCGCACATGCTAAAACCCTGTCGATTGAAGAGAAAAAACCAGGACAATTTCGCATTTCAACAGAAGTGACCATTGAAATCGAAGGGGTTGATACCCCGGCGTTAGTGGCTGAGTGGATTTCAGTGCAAATGGTTAAGTAAATCGCCATATCAAGACATTATAACAACATTATTATCAGTATATTGGGGACATCAAGATGACAATCAGTTTTGCAGGAAAAGTCGCGATAGTAACAGGTGCGGGTAACGGATTAGGCCGCTCACATGCATTAGAGCTAGCTAGACGCGGCGCTAAGGTGGTTGTTAATGATTTAGGCGGTGCACGTGATGGTAGCGGTGCATCTTCAGCGGCATCACAAGAAGTGGTCGCCCTTATTGAAGCGATGGGCGGTGAAGCCATTAGCCATGGTGCGAACGTGGCTAACTTTGATGAAGTGCAAGACATGGTGCAACAAACCATGGACAAATGGGGCCGAGTCGATGTGTTAATCAACAACGCTGGTATTTTACGCGATAAATCGTTTTCAAAAATGACCTTAGACGATTTTAAAGTCGTTATGGATGTACATGTTATGGGCTCGGTTAACTGCACCAAAGCGGTATGGGAAATCATGAAACAGCAAAATTACGGCCGTATTGTGATGACAACCTCTTCAAGTGGCATGTATGGAAACTTTGGTCAGTCAAATTACGGCGCGGCAAAAATGGCCCTGATTGGTTTAATGAATACTTTAGTGCTTGAAGGTGCTAAAAATAATATTCACATCAATGCATTAGCGCCAACAGCAGGCACCCGCATGACCGAAGATTTAATGCCAGAAGAAATCGTTAAAGCCTTCGCACCCGAAGCGGTCACCGCGGGCATGCTGACCTTGTGTGATGATGACGCGCCTAATCGCTTTATTTTATGTGCTGGCGCCGGTGGTTATTCTAGTGCCAGTATTTTTGAAACCGATGGATGTTTTATTCCTACGGCAAAACAAAGCCCAGAAGCGGTACGCGACAATTGGGATAAATTAACCGCACAAGATAATCAAAAAGCTTTGGTTTCTGGCGCGCAACAAGGTGAAAAATTTATTATGAAAGCCATGGCATTCATGAAAGCGCAACAGCAATAATAAATTGATTAGATTATTCCGAGGTCACTGGGGTGATTTCGGTTGAGTGGTGTCATTGGATTGCAACAACACCACTCACAATGTGCATTAAACAAGATGCACTCTATATATAAAAGGAATTGTCATGAGAGAAGCTGTCATTGTATCCGCTGCACGTACGCCAATTGGTAAAGCCTACCGTGGTGCCTTTAATGATTTATCTGCACCGACATTATCTGCTGTAGCGGTAAATGCTGCTGTTGAGCGCGCGGGTATTGACCCAAATGAGATTGATGATTGTATTTTTGGTGCTGCGCTCACTCAGGGTAACCAGGGAATGAACTTTGGCCGTCAAGTGGCAATGGCTGCACAATTACCGGTATCGGTAGCGGGCATGACGGTTGACCGTCAATGTTCATCTGGATTAATGTCAATTGCGATAGCAGCAAACCATATTGTGGTTGACGGTGCCAAAGTGGTTGTCGCTGGCGGTTGTGATTCAATTAGCTTGGTACAAAACGATAAAATGAACATGAGTCGCGCCGTAGACCCTAGCGTAAAAGCTTATCGCCCCGCGATTTACATGCCAATGCTTGATACCGCTGAAGTGGTGGCTAATCGCTACGACATTTCACGCGAGCGTCAAGATGCTTATGCATTATCGTCACAACAACGTACCGCGGCCGCTCAAGTTGCTGGTAAGTTTGACGATGAGATTGTGCCTGTAACTTGTACTAAATTGGTGATGGATAAAAACACGGGTGACATTACCAAAGAAACGGTTACGTTAACTCAAGATGAAGGTAATCGTCCGTCGACCAATATTGAAGGATTAGCAGGCTTAAAAGCGGTTAAAGACAATGGCTCCATTACCGGTGGTAATGCATCGCAATTATCAGATGGTGCCGCGGCAGTAGTGGTGATGGATCGAGAACTTGCCGAGCAGCGAGGTCTTAAACCATTAGGCGCATATCGCGGTATGGTTGTGGCGGGATGCGAGCCTGACGAAATGGGCATTGGACCGATTTATGCCATTCCTAAATTACTCGAGCGCAACGGGTTAACAATGGACGACATTGGTTTGTGGGAAATCAATGAAGCCTTTGCCGTGCAAGTGATTTACTGCGCAGATAAATTGGGTATTCCTGCGGATAAGTTAAATGTCAATGGTGGCGCAATTTCAATTGGTCATCCATATGGAATGAGTGGCACACGCATGGTCATGCACGCGCTAATTGAAGGTAAGCGCCGTGGTGTTAAATACGTCGTCATCAGTATGTGTATTGGCGGCGGGCAAGGCGCTGCAGGGTTATTTGAAGTGTTGTAAATTGTGTGGAAGTTGAGTGTCATCATAATAATAAATCATTGCCGTAAATAACCTGATTTTTTAGGTTTTATTAGCATTATCATAATAATAGGGGACCGTATTATGGAAAAAGTTTGGCTTGAGAAGAGTTATCCACCTGGAGTTGAGTTTGAAATTGACCCTGATAAGTACAGCTCTTTAGCAGAATTATTTTTAAAGTATACCAAGTTATACGCGAGTAATACGGCGTTCATTAATATGGATGTAAGTATTACCTATCAACAGCTTGAGCAACAAGCGACTGACTTTGCGGCCTATTTACAGCATGATTTAGGGTTAGTGAAAGGCGATAAATTTGCCATTATGATCCCAAATCTATTGCAATACCCAATAGCCTTATTTGGTGCATTGATTGCCGGGCTAACCGTAGTCAATGTTAACCCGTTATACACACCCCGTGAGTTAGAACATCAACTAAAAGACTCAGGTACAAAGGGCATTTTGATTTTAGAAAATTTCGCTCACGTGCTGCAGGCTGTCATCAATAAGACCGATGTTAAGTATGTTGTCACGACCAGTGTTGGCGATCGCCTCGGCATGATTAAAGGTGCACTGATTAATGGTGCAATTAAACATGTTAAAAAACAGGTGCCCGCGTTTGATTTACCAAATGCGGTTAAATTTAATGATGCCATGTCTAAAGGCAGCAAACTTAAGTTTACTCCGGTTGCGGTTACTGGCGAAGACTTAGCCTTTTTGCAATATACCGGTGGTACAACAGGCCCATCAAAAGGCGCAATGTTAACGCACCGTAATATGGTTGCTAACCTTGAACAATCTAATGCCGTAACCAAAAACGTGTATGAAATCGGCAAAGAGTTTATGATCACTGCATTGCCGCTTTACCATATCTACGCGTTAACCTCTAACTGCTTAGCATTTTTACCCTTTGGTGGCACCAACTTGTTGATCACCAACCCACGCGATATGCCGGGCTTTGTTAAAGAGTTAGCTAAATACAAATTTACCGTCATTACTGGGGTAAATACTTTATTTAATGGTTTGTTACACACCCCAGGTTTTGATCAGCTCGACTTTAGTGCCTTAAAAATGGGCTTTGGCGGCGGTATGTCAGTACAGCGCCCAGTAGCTGAACATTGGGAGCGAGTCACTAAAAGTCGTCTTCTAGAAGGTTATGGCTTAACTGAGTGTGCGCCGTTAGTGACCATGAGTCCGTACAACCAGGAAAAATACAATGGTTCTATTGGACTTCCTGCTTCATCAACCGATATTCGCCTTGTCGGCGCCGATGGTGAAGATGTTGCCTTAGGCGAGCCTGGTGAAATGTGGGTAAAAGGGCCGCAGGTGATGAAAGGCTATTACAATCGTCAAAAAGCCACTGATGAAGTGTTAAAAGACGGTTGGTTAGCCACGGGCGATATCGCGACCATGGACGAAAATGGCTTCTTCAGAATTGTTGATCGTAAAAAAGACATGATTATTGTGTCTGGCTTTAACGTATTCCCCAATGAAATTGAAGAAGTTATTGTTGCGCATGAAGGCGTACTTGAAGCCGCTGCGGTGGGGATATCTTGTGATGCCACCGGTGAACGCGTAAAAGTGTTTATTGTGCGTAAAGACCCAATGCTGACTGAACAGGATATCTTTGATCACTGCGCAGAAATGCTAACCAACTATAAACGTCCTAAAATCATTGAATTTATGGACGAGCTACCAAAAAGTAATGTCGGTAAAGTGTTGCGTAAAGACTTACGCAGTAAGGCATAATTGATCAAATAGGGTCTGTTTTTGTGTCGGTTATTGCCAATACAATCACAGACCCATATTGAGCCAGTATGTGCTGGCTCAATGCCCTTTACGCTAATCAACATGCGTTTTCTTGAACGAGCAGATTAATTAACGCAATGAGTATTCAAGTGTCAATTCTCAATCTTATAAGAGTCAGAAATAATTCAATATGTTAGAAATTTATGCCGGTGATACGGCGTTAAAAACAATACAACAAGATGGTTTTTCTCCTGAGCTATTTAGCTCTTTTTTAGGTGCCAGCGGTGGGCCAAAATGGTTTACCTTATTTGGCTTAGACAAATATTTATTTGGCGAATTCTTTAAAGGCAGACAACAACCATTAAACCTTATTGGCTCAAGTGCAGGGGCATTTCGAGCGGCGTGTTTTGCGCAAAACGATCCCGTTGCAGCCATAGAACGTTTGGCTAAAAACTACAGCGAAACCGTGTATTCTGATGATAAAAAGCCGCAACCATTAGAAATCACTACAAAAGCATTCGAATTACTTGAAGTGTTATTTGGCGCAACAGGCGCAGATGAAATTATCAATAATCCCATCTTTAAAGCACATTTTATCGTGGCGAAATGCAATGGTCTTGTGGCATCAGAAAGTAAATTAAAACAGGGTGTGGGTTTAGCCAGCAGCTTTGTGCGTAACGCCATGAGTCGCCCTTTACTCAAAAGCCAATATCAACGGTTTATTTTTCAGCATAGTCAAAGTGATTTAGTGATAAATGACCCTGATAATATTCCGACCACCGCGGTGAGCTTATCGGAGCAAAATATCAAGCGCGCCTTGTTAGCGTCAGGATCTATTCCGATGGTGATGCAAGGCATTAAAGACATTCCTGATTGTCCTTCGGGGATGTATCGTGATGGCGGGATTATTGATTATCACTTTGATTTTGATATTCAAAATAAAGGCTTAACCCTATACCCGCATTTTAGTTCAACCTTAAAAGCGGGGTGGTTTGATAAAAACCTGTCACGAAAGGTGAGGCTGCAACACTACGATAAAACCGTTTTATTGTGTCCATCGGCAGAGTTTGTGGCGTCGTTACCGTATCAAAAAATTCCAGATCGCAGTGACTTTGTTGAAATGAACCCAGCGCAGAGGCTTAAATATTGGCAACAAGTGTTTGTCGAAAGTGAAAAGCTAGCACTGCATTTTAACCATTTTTATCGTAATCAAACAATCAACAGCATTAAACCGATTAATCAACTGCACGAATAATAACGTGTTTAGATGACTGGGTTTAGATGACTGGGTTTAGAGACTGGGTTAGTTAGCAGCTTAGTGACTATTTTAGTTCAAAGGCTTAACCATATTTACATCCTTAATCAGTTAGACATGAAGCAACAAATAAAGATAACAATAGCGCCATAGACGGCCACACAATCATCGACAAAGAGAGAAACACATGAGCACATTTACCGCAATCAATCTCATCGCCCGTCCTCAAGGTGGCCCAATTGGCCCAGAATTATTTGAAATAGTGCAAAAGCCAATGCCAAGCGTGGGTGAAGGCCAGTTTTTAGTGAAGCAAAACCACATGTCATTAGACCCTGCGATGTTTGGTTGGATGAGTGCTGACACCGAGAGTTACATTCCTCCGGTTGCACTGGGTGAGGTGATGCGCAGTTCTGGTATTGGTGAAATAGTGGAAAGTCAGCATCCTGATTTTGCCGTTGGCGATCGAGTGATGGGCATGATGGGCTGGCAAGAATACGTGTTAAGTAACGGTGCCGGTTTAAATAAAGTGACCGCCCCTTTACCGGATGAAGCCGTGTTATCGGTGTTTGCATTGCCTGGTTTAACGGCCACTCAAGGTTTATATGGCGTTGGTAAGCCGCAAAAAGGCGAGACCATTGTTGTTTCTGGTGCAGCAGGCTCGGTGGGCTCTATTGTGGGTCAGCTGGCCAAAGCTGATGGCTTAACGGTTATCGGTGTGGTCGGTAGCGATGAAAAAGCAGATTGGATTGTCAATGAATTAGGTTTTGACGGTGCTATCAATTATAAAACAGATGATATTGCAGCAAAATTAGCTGAATTAGCGCCAAAGGGTGTTGATGTGTATTTTGAAAATACCGGGGGGCCTATTCAGCATCATGTCTTTGCCAAAATGAATGCGCATGGTCGTATTGTGGTGTGCGGCATGATAGCCGATTACCCTAAAGCGGTACCTGATTTAGGCCCAAATTGGATCCAGGTAATTAAAAAGCGTTTGATTATTCAAGGTTTCACTATGCCTGATCACTTTGGTGACGTACCGGCATTATTACAAAAATTGACACCGTATGTGATGAAAGGGCAAATCAAGCATCGCGCCCATGTGTTAGACGGTCTTGAGTCTGCCATTAGCGGCTTGAACTTGTTCTTTACCGGCGACAATAAAGGCAAGCTTATCGTTAAGCTTTAGTCATCATCAATACGCAGCGCTGAGCACGTCATTCAATGTTCGGTGCTGCCACATCACTTTATTCCAAGTCAGGCGATATATATGAGCGACATCAAAACCCATTATAGAAATTGCAATATTTGCGAAGCCATGTGTGGCTTGGAAATTAACTATCAAGACCAGCAGATTATTTCAATTAAAGGCGATCAACTCGACCCATTTAGTCAGGGCTATAATTGCCCTAAAGCGCTCGCGTTAGAAGACTTTTACACTGATAAAGACCGATTGAAAACTCCGATTAAACGCACTGAGACTGGCTGGCAAGCCATCAGTTGGGATGATGCATTTACTGAAATCGTCGACAAATTCAAACATATTCAGCAGCAACACGGCAAAAATGCATTAGCGGTGTATTTAGGTAATCCTAATGCCCACAGTTTAGGCAATGCATTATTCCTTAAGCCGTTCATGAAATCTCTTGGCACCATAAACCGCTTTAGTTCTGCCTCGGCAGATCAATTACCACATCATGTTGCCGCTAACTTTATGTTGGGTGCAGGTATGTTAATCCCGGTGTCTGATATCGATAGAACCGATTTTATGTTAATCATTGGCGGCAATCCTGTTGTCTCTAATGGCAGTATGATGACTGCGCCTAATGTGATTGGACGATTAAAAGCCATTCAAAAGCGTGGCGGTAAAGTGGTGGTGGTTGACCCGCGCAAAACCCGTACCGCAAAAATTGCCGACCAACATGTATTTATTCGCCCTGAAAAAGATGCATTTCTGCTGCTTGCTCTCATTCATTGCGTGTTTGCTGCTAATAAAGTCAATTTGCGTCATTTAAGCGATAAGGTTGATGGGTTGGGTGATATCGAAAATCTAGTTAGCGCCTATTCACCAGAAATTGTCAGTCCATTTGTCGGCATCGATGCTGAAGTTATCCGTACGTTATCAGCAGATATGCTGGCTGCCGATTCGGCCGTTTGTTATAGCCGCATGGGCGCATCAACTCAAACTTTTGGTGGCATTTGTTTGTGGCTCACCAATGTACTCAACATTATTACCGGTAATTTTGATCGCGAAGGTGGTGCAATGTTTCCACAGCCTGCCTTCGATTTACTGCGTAATCATCAACCTGGGCACAAAACCTCGTTTGGTCAATACCATTCTCGCGTGCGCAAATTACCGTTTTTTAATGGTGAGTTTCCGGTGGCGACTTTAGCAGAAGAGATCCAAACACCTGGAGAAGGGCAAATTAAAAGTGTGATTACTGTTGCAGGTAATCCAGTGTTATCCGCACCCAGCGGCCATAAATTGGCTACGGCATTTAGTGAGTTAGATTACATGGTATCGATTGATATCTACCTTAATGAAACCACAAAATACGCTGACATTATTTTACCCGGCACGACAGGTGTCGAGAACTCACACTTTGATATTTTCTTTAATTCATTCTCAGTGAGAAACACGGTTAAATATTCAGCGCCGCTATTTGAAAAACACAGCGATCAACGCAGCGACTGGCAAATACTCAAAGAGATTTCAGCGCGGATGCTTAATGTGCCTGCAGACGATCCAATACAGCAGGTTACGCCTGAAATGATATTGGATATGGAGCTTAAAAAAGGCCCATATGGTCAGCAAGGCATGAGTTTACAAAAGTTAATTGATAATCCACATGGCATTGATCTTGGTCCGCTTATGCCGTGTTTATCTGAACGGATTAAAACCGCGAACGGCAACATCGATTTATTCCCCGCGGTTTATCAAGACGATTTACCGAGATTACACGCTGTCATGACGCAAACCGCTCGTGATAATCAATTTCCATTTGATTTAATCAGCCGTCGTTTAGTGAAAAGCCACAATACCTGGACCCAAAATTCTGAGCGATTAATTAAAGGTAAAAATCCTTGTACTTTAGAAGTGCATCCTCTTGATGCAAAACACTTAGGCGTTGCACAAGGGCAAGTGGTTACAGTAACTTCCGCTGTTGGTACAATAAACATCGAAGTGGTGATTACCGATGATATTCAACCAGGCGTCGTTACCATGCCGCAAGGTTGGGGTCATAATCAGCAAGGTACTAATATGTCTGTTGCCGCGACACAACCGGGTGTGAGCATTAATGATTTAACGGATGCTGCCAGAGTTGATATGCTCACAGGTAATGCGGCATTTAATGGCACACCAGTGGCAATTAGTGTTGCTTAACGCTAACAAAAAAGCGTTGAGTCAATGTTAATGAGTACTAGGAATGGGCACCTAGGAATGAGTTGAGACACGTTTATTGAGCCACCATCGTCTACAAGCATTTTTTACAAATAAGTTGCCAAGAACAACGATTAAATAAAAAGGTTAACCATGTTTAAAAGTACACAAAACTACATCGCATCAAACGAACTTACGTTAGCGGTCAATGCAGCTATTGCACTTGAAAAACCGTTACTGATTAAAGGTGAGCCAGGTACCGGTAAAACTCAGTTAGCAGAAGAGTTAGCGCGTTCGCTCAATTGTAAATTATATCAATGGCACATTAAATCGACCACCAAAGCGCAGCAAGGCCTTTACGAGTATGACGCGGTATCGCGATTACGCGACAGTCAATTGGGCGATGCCAAAGTGCATGACATTGGCAACTATATCGTTAAAGGCAAGTTATGGCAGGCGTTTGAAGAAGAACAGAGACCGATTTTGTTAATTGATGAAATCGATAAAGCCGACATCGAATTTCCAAACGACTTATTGCAAGAGCTTGATAAGATGGAGTTTTATGTTTATGAAACTCAGCAAGTGATTAAAGCTAAACAACGACCGATTATTATCATTACCTCAAATAATGAAAAAGAGCTGCCAGATGCTTTTTTACGTCGTTGTTTTTTCCATTACATTAAGTTCCCTACCAAAGCGGAAATGGAAAAGATTATCGACGTGCATCATCCTGACGTTAAACAAGCCCTGTTAAGCCAGGCATTAGACGTATTTTTTGATTTACGCGACGTCAATGGCATTAAGAAAAAACCGTCAACATCAGAGCTCATTGACTGGTTAAAGCTATTAATCTCCGATGATATTTCGCAGCAGACCTTACTTGATAAGCAATCGGACATTATCCCCTTGTTTGGTGCATTGCTAAAGAACGAACAAGATGTGTCATTGATTGAAAAGCTGGCTTTTATGAGCCGTAGAAACAGGTAGTAAGCCGTGTTTATTGATTTTTTCTTGACCCTAAAAAAGCACAAAGTCCCGTGCAGTTTGCGCGAACTACTTGACCTTATCGCCTTGCTTAAAAAAGGCGTGGTGTTTGCTGATGTTGAAGCGTTTTATAACCTAGCCAAAATCGTCATGGTTAAAGACGAAATCCATTACGACAAGTATGACAATGCCTTTGCAGAATACTTTAAAGGCATAGAAAGCATTGATATTTTTGATCATATTCTGCCAGAGGATTGGCTTCGTAAAGAATTTGAAAAAAACTTAAGCCAAGAAGAAAAAGATCAACTCAAAGCGCTTGGTGGCCTTGAAGCGTTAATGAAGACACTTAAAGAGCGTTTAGAAGAACAAAAAAAACGCCACGCTGGCGGTAATAAATGGGTAGGTACAGGCGGCACATCGCCTTTTGGTGCTTATGGCTATAACCCAGAAGGTATTCGAGTTGGTCAGGATAAAAACCGCAATAACAGCGCGGTGAAAGTGTGGGACAAACGTGAGTTTAAAAACTTTGACCAGGACCGTGAGCTCGGTACCCGCAATATCAAATTGGCCTTAAAAAAGTTACGCAAATTTGCTCGCACAGGCGCCAGTGAAAAGCTTGATATCAATACTACGATCCGCTCAACCGCGCAAAATGGCGGCTTACTCGATGTGCACATGGAGCCAGAACGTCATAACGCAGTCAAAGTGCTGATGTTTTTTGATATTGGCGGCTCGATGGACGATTACATTCATACTTGCGAAGAGTTATTTTCGGCCGCGCACAGTGAATTTAAGCATTTACGTTTTTTCTATTTCCATAACTGTTTATATGAAAAAGTATGGCAAGACAATAACCGCCGGTTTGACAAAACCATTGAACTCGATGAAGTGTTACGCACATTCTCATCTGACTACAAAGTGATTTTTGTCGGTGATGCCACCATGGGACCTTACGAGATAATCGCGAAAGGCGGCAGTGTCGAACATTGGAATGAAAAACCCGGTATAGAGTATTTGAATCGTTTAATCGGGCATTTTAATAAAGTCGCCTGGCTTAATCCTCAGCCAGAAAACTATTGGCATGTTCATCAATCTATTTCGATTATTCAAAAACTGGTTAGCGACAAAATGTATCCGTTAACTGTAGATGGCATAGGCCGCGCCATTAAAGATCTCAGTTAAAAGAAAGATTGTTGTTCACTTAATGAGTTTGGCGAACGGCTCGACTATTGAACGAAGCGAACGACACTACACGACAACATCACTTTACGCTCAACTTAGTGATAATTGATAAAAACACTTAAACAGGAAGGTCAATCATATGGATTTTTTACGCACCGACGACAGTTGTTTTACCAATTTGCCTGATTATCATTTTAACGCCAATTACTTAACGGTTGACGACGCTGAAGGTGGCCAGCTAAGAGTCCATTATGTTGATGAAGGCCCTAAAGAAGCTGCACCTATACTATTACTTCATGGTGAACCTACCTGGAGTTTTTTGTACCGTAAAATGATCCCCATTTTAGTGCAGGCGGGTCATCGGGTTATTGTGCCTGATTTGATTGGCTTTGGCCGTTCAGACAAACCGACAAAACGCTCAGATTATACCTATCAGCGCCATGTCGACTGGATCACTTCATTGATGTTACAGCTAAACCTCAGTGATATGACTTTAGTGTGTCAAGACTGGGGCGGCTTAATTGGTTTACGATTAGCGGCAGAGCACAGTGAACGTTTTGCGCGAATAGTTGCAGCAAACACCATGTTGCCTACGGGCGATCATCAACCTGGAGAGGCTTTTCTCAAATGGCGTCAATATTCACAAGATGTTGATATATTCCCAACGGGCAGCTTAATTGACCGAGCTTGCGTATCGACACTGACCGACGAGATTATCGCCGCGTATGATGCGCCATTTCCTGATGAACGTTACAAAGAGGGCGCGCGTCAGTTTCCTTTACTTGTGCCAATCACCCCAGATGACCCCGCAGCAGATAAAAATCGTGCAGCCTGGAAAGTGTTATCACAATGGCAAAAACCATTTTTAACCGCTTTTAGTGACTCAGATCCTATTACCAAAGGCGGTGACGCCTTAATGCAAAAGCTCATTCCCGGCACTCAAGGACAAAAGCACACCACCATAGTCAGCGGCGGACATTTCTTACAAGAAGATAAAGGCGAAGTGTTAGCCGAAGTCGTTGTGCAATTTATTGCTGATAATCAATAATGCCTGAGTGACAAGTGACAAGTGACAAGTGACAAGTGACAAGTATGACATAAGATAATGTCAGTAATTCACTTTAAGGAGCCAATATGTTGTATCACGGAATATCGATTATGTTGGCCCCTGTACTTGTTTTACAAGGCCTCAAAGTGCGCCGCACCACGCCAAGACTTGCCGAACCAGAAGGTGAACGTGTCGGTCAAACCGGATCAAATCCTCAGTTAAGCTTATTGATTTTAGGTGACTCTGCCGCAGCGGGGGTTGGGGTGACAAACCAAAGTCAGGCGTTACTTGGTCAGGTGCTTGAGCAATTAAGCCCAACATTAGATGTTAACTACGCCTTGTTTGCTAAAACAGGTGCAACCACATCAACTACGTTGCAAGCGCTCAATGAGCCGATTGATCCCACTCATCCCATACTCGCTCAAGAGCATTATGATGTCATCGTCACCTCATTAGGGGTCAACGATATCACTTCATCGGTGAGTTGTGATAAGTGGCTTTTACAGCAACAGGCATTGTTTACATTGCTTAAAAAGCGCTTCACACCTAAACAAATTTTAGTCACAGCATTGCCACCTTTAGGGCTGTTTCCCGTTTTGCCAAATCCATTACGGTGGAGTTTAGGCAAACGTGCTAATCAATTTAACCATGGTTTACAGCAATTATTACTCACGCTAAATCAACAACAGAACAATCAAAGTAGTCAATTTACTATGATAAAACTGCCGTTAGACAACCCACAACCCGAGTTAAGCATGCTCGACTTTATGCGCCAGGTCATGGCCAGCGATGGATTTCACCCAGGCGCACCGATTTACAATGCATGGGCAAGCTTAGTGGTAGAGCAGATAGTGGATGGTGTTGTTGCCCCAAGATGTGTTTAAACATATGTTTAGGTTATGGCCTGCGGCCACTAACGTCGTGGCGCTTCGCCCACACCAGAGCAAAGGGGTAAAGCGCATTCTTGTTCATAAATCAGCCTTTGCAAACCCTCAGCGCCTCAGACGAAAAATATTAGAAAACGTATCATTTTCGATGGTGATCGCCCAGCATTAAACTTTATCTGTATCTGGCTTATAAATGTCGGATACATATCCAGTGTCAGTCATGCTTTCCACCTTTATGTAGTGTGTACTGTAAATAAAAACAGTTGTAATGGTTTTTGACGTGTTTTTAAGTTGAATCGGCTAATATGTAAACTAAAGTAGTATGAATAATAAATCACGAATTTTGTAATCTATTGAAATTAAATTGTTTTTATTTTTTGTCGAATCTTGAATCCACTTTTAACGTGCAAGCCCGCTTTTATTTGTCAGTGGAGTTAAATAAAACGGCTTTACATCAATAAGATACTAAATGTAGGATGATATTAATCAATAAGTTAAAGGGCCGACATTATAGGGCGAGCCCTTCAATAAGCGTTAGCAATATATGGAGCATTACTTGAAATCGGATTACATGTTGCAAGTCGCAAATGAAATTGGAGTTGTCAAAGATAACCCTCGTTTACTGATAATTGTCTCACATTCATTTATTGAAATGATGATAAAAACATTGCTAGAGCATCATGTTCCAGATTTATTGTTAAAAAACCATAATCAGCGTTTAGAAAAACTTAAAAAAGAAGCTGTTATAGATGAGTTTCAATTTGAATTATATGACTGGTTTAGAGAGTTAAGAAATGATGCTGTTCATACGCCAATTTTTAATCTAAAGGACTCAGATTTTGAAAGGTTGAGTGGTTTAGTAAAAAAAGAACAACTTGGTGTTGATTGCTTCCATAGTTTTTCTTTGAAATTAATAGCAGAATTATGGAATAAAAATTTAGCCGTACTCGGACCAGAGCACTTAAAAAAATATTGCTAATAAGGCGTTTAAACGGAACTAAAACAGTGGGTTACGTTTCGCTTCGCTACACATTATAACCCGCAATTTTAGTCCGCTTAACGCGGTGTTATGTTGCTATCAACAATGGAGTATTTAATGATACCTGAACACGGACAAGAGAAATTCCAATGTCCACACTGTCAAACAGTTGCGACTCAACGTTGGTTTAGCTTGAATAACGCAAGTACTATTGCAAACGATATACTCCATCACATTTATATGGACTATAGAACTGGAATTAAAGATTTCTACCAAACAAATTTGAAATCGTTCTTAGAAAACGTGGAACATGACTTCAGAAGGAATTTCTCTTCATTTGTTCCTACTGGATTTTCAGTATCAACGTGTTCATCGTGCGAAAAGTTCAGTGTGTGGGTAAATAAGGAAATGAAATACCCAAAGGTAATATCACTTTCTCCACCTAATTGCGATTTAGATGAAGATATAAAAGTGTTATATTTTGAAGCCTCTAGCATCCTTAATGATTCTCCTAAAGGCGCTACAGCTTTACTGAGATTGGCACTTCAGAAGTTATTAAAGCAGGTTGGAAAAAGCGGAAAGAATATCAATGCGGATATTAAGGAACTTGTTGCTGAAGGTCTTAGTCCTAAAATACAGCAAGCATTAGATTTGTTAAGAGTCGTTGGAAATAATGCTGTTCACCCTGGTCAAATTAATCTTGATGATAATGCTGATATAGCTCATAAACTATTTGGGATCTTAAATTTTATAGCTGAAGAATTAATTACAAAGCCGAAAGAATTGGAAAGTCTATACGCTGACTTAATTCCAACTGATACTCAAGAGCATATTAAGCAGAGAGATAAAGCTTAACCGCAACATAATCGGGTAGCCGGAGGGATCTAGCCTCCAGCCCCCACACTACCCTGCATGCGGCTCCGCACAGGGCGGTTCATTTAGAACTCCTAACTGACTTTCTGGTTAGGATAATGAACTGCGATCCATCCATCTCTTAGTGAATATAATCCTGCTTTCTTCAGATATTCATTACTCAGCGCTTGCTGTATCCCTGGTGTTTTCGAACTTCGCCATGGACCTTTGCTTGTGATCCCACAAGCAACAGCGGCTTGGATCCTGACGCCACGCTTAAGTAAATTCTGTACCTTGGTCCGTGGTTTTCGCCACTGACGCCAGTAGCACATACGAACACGACGACGAATCCAATGGTCTAAATCCATACACCCTTGATAAGCGTTGGCTATGCCAAAGTAGTTGATCCAGCCTTGCATGTATTGCCGCGCTTTAAACAGCTGATAACTCATACTCACGCCCCAGTTTCGGTTCGTTAATCGTCTCATCTTTTGTTTGAAAATGTGTAATGTTTTAGCATGCCACTGGATCTTGCCTCGGTTAAATGTAAACCCAAGAAACTTGCTTTGACCTACCTTAACCACTTGGCTTTTCGGTTCATTAACGGCCAGTTTTAGCTTAGTGGCCAGATATTGAGTAATGCTCTTGAGTACCCGCTCTCCTGCTCGAATAGACTTTACCAAAATCATGAAGTCGTCCGCGTAGCGGGCGAATTTATGCCCTCGGCTTTCCAGCTCTTTATCCAGACTCTCTAACATAATGTTAGAGAGTAATGGCGAGAGTGGGCCGCCTTGAGGCACACCTTCAAAGCTTGCTTCAAATTGGTCATTGACCATCACCCCTGCTCGTAGGTACTTACCGATAAGCGCTAATAGGCGCTTATCCTGTACTTTATTCCTTAGTTGAGTCATCAACAAATTTAGTGGGGTCAGTGTAAACTTTATGTCATTGCACTAAATCCGAAGCTCTAACACACTTTTGTCCAAAAACGAGTTGTTCTTAGCTTTCAAATGCCAAAATTCAACTCTGAACTTGAGGCCGTTGAAGAAAATGACGTGAGCCCAGACATGGATGTCTGGCTAGCTTTAGAGGGAAAGGGACGCCCCATCTGAAGCGTTAGCATTTTCGAATAAGGCCGAGGCCGATTCCAAATAGAGTTAAAAGCTTGATAGATTTCCGTCGCAATTTTTTCGCTGCTGTTGTTTGGTGAAAAAGCGAAAATGTTGCCGGAACGGCAGGGGTGATCCAAGAGGGGATTGCTGTTGATCCCCTTTTGGCCTGTGCAGGGTGGAACCTTGCGATCTTACTTCAAACGAAGTTTGAAAATTCAATTTAGTCAGTTCAGGGTAAACTTTTATAAAATAAAACCTTCCAACCCGCTTTTCTCCTAATGTAATATTCGGTATGTCAATTAAGTCTAGGACGCGAATTATTGGTTTGATTTTGTAAAGTCTGCAGTTCACGCATATCTTAGCCAAAACTAAAAGCAAAAAAACACCTGGGTCCCGGCTCAACAGCACTGCCGGGACGACGAGAAAGAGGTTAGTAATTTTCTATCATCTACGAGATATGGCTTAACGTGCTGTTACTGTTTAGTATAACTAATCCGATACACTGCATTGGCAAAGTCATCTGATACTAAAATAGAGCCGTCTGTTAAGGTCATTACATCAACAGGGCGGCCCCAGCTTTGTTCGCCGTCAAGCCAGCCGGTAGCGAAGGGTTGATAGTCGATCACCTTATTTCCTTCAAGGACCACTTGCATGATGCTATAACCGACTTTGTTCGTGCGATTCCACGAGCCGTGTTGGGCAATGAATATTGAATGGTGATATGTGGTTGGGAATAGTGTCCCTTGATAAAACTCCATGCCTAATGCCGCAACATGAGCGCCTAAGGTTAATGCCGGAGGTGTGTTCAGTTTGGCGGTTTTGGTGTTGGAAAAATCAGGATCGCTAATGTCAGTGTTGTGTAAATAGGGAAAACCAAAGTGTTGCCCAGTTTGAGTGACATGATTAAGTTCATCATCGGGTAAATCGTCGCCCATCATGTCACGGCCGTTATCGGTAAACCATAAATCGCCGGTAACGGGGTGAAAATCAAACCCAACGCTATTACGCACACCTTTAGCGACAATAGTAGTTTGTTTGGTGTCGATATTGAGTTTTAAGATGGACGCGAAAGGCAGCTCACTTTCACACACATTACAGGGTGCGCCCACGGGAATATACAAGTGTCCATCTGGCCCAAAGGCAATGAACTTCCAACCATGATGGGCTTTATTGGGCAGCTTATCGTAAACCAACTCAGGCGTTGGAATATTCGGTAAGCTGTTTTCAATATTAGGGTAACGCCAAATTTTATCGACTTCAGCCACATACAAACTGCCATTATGAAATGCTAAACCTGATGGCATAAACAAATCTTTAGCGATAACGATTTGTTTATCGGCTTTATCATCATTATCACTGTCAATAAGTGCATAAACATTGCCAGCCTTGCGGCTGCCCACAAATACCGTGCCTTTGTCGCCCAGCGACATTTGGCGTGCGTTTTCGATATTTTCAGCGTAAATATCAATACTAAATCCCTGTGGGAGTTGTATTTTCTCTAACGGTAACGCGAACACAGAAAAACTTAATCCCAAGCCACAGGTTAGGGCGGTTAACAATGTCGTAGGCTTTATCATAGCTATTCCTTACTCCTTACTCCTTATTCCTTACTGCTATTTAATCAACACTGTCTCTCGCGTGTTACCAATCTTTAATCATCTCTTTGACCATGGCCGCGGTGTTTTCAGGTTGCTCTAATGGGAACATATGGCCGCCATTAGGCAATGCGATTAATTCAATATCATTGAGTTTGGCGAAACGCACAAAATGTTTAATCGGGAAGATATTGGTTTTTTCGCCATAAATCAGCTTTGCAGGTACGGTTAACTTGTTTTTGTATTTAACCAGGTTGGTCGGTAAATGCCTGAATATGTCTGCTTCTACTGCAGGAGAGAAAGTCAGCTCAAGGCGTTTATTGCGCAGCACAACACTGGATGTTGCATAGTCTTGTAAGCAACGTGGGTCGAAGTTTTTAAACAATGTTTTCTGTGAAAAATAATCAACTAAATTGGTGTTTTCTGGCCACTGGTTCTGTCTTGTTTTCGCTTTACCCGCTGGAGATAATTTATCAATATAGGGTGTACGTTTAATCACGTTGAGTAAGTGAGAAAATGCCCCCGTGACCACTGGCGGGTCTAACATCACTAACCCTCGAAACAGTTCGGGGTGTTGGCAGGCCGCAATAAATGAAATAACGCCGCCAAATGAATGACCCACACAAATCACGGGTTCCTGCTGCTTCTTTATAAAATCAACAAGTTCAGTGACAAGGTGTTGCCAGTTGCTATGAATAGGATATAGCGCATTGTGGCCAAATTGGTTATGAGCGACAGTACGATAATCTGCCTCAAATTCAGCCAGAAAAGTTTTATAGCTCCCAGCTGGAAAGCCATTAGCATGCACTAGGTTGATCAGTGGTTTAGTCATAATGTCTCTAATGGATAACGCACTTTTGCTATCAAATAAAATCACCCTAGAGTGTTTTGTTTGTATTTTTTGATAACAAACAGTGTGTTTAATCCATAATATTTAGAATATTGTTGTTGGGTTTATTTGAGCCAGTTCTTCGAATTCTGGCGTTCGATTTTGCGCTTTAGCTTTGAAAATTTCCATCATATCGTTTTGCGGTTGGAACATGCCACTTTGCCAGACAGACATATAATTAAGGCTGTCTGCAACGCTGTGATCGCGTGCATAGTTAATCATCTCTTTACAACCGGCTACCGCGAGGGGCGAACGAGAGGCAATGTCTTCTGCGATGGCAAGCACTGCACTGAGCATTGATGCGTGATCGTCAAATACTTGATTGACTAAACCAGCTTGTTTGGCTTCTGCCGCTGGCATTCTGCGACCTGTGTAGGCAAGCTCTTTGACTAAACCGATAGAGATAAGCTTAGGTAAACGTTGTAATGTCCCGACATCGGCGGTCATGCCGAGTTTGGTTTCTTCGATACTGAAAAAGGCATCACTGGTGCAGTATCGGCAATCGGCCGCGGTGACCATATCTACCGCGCCGCCAATACAACCACCTTGAATGGCCATTAACACTGGCATACGTACAGATTCTAATACCGTGAAGCAGTCTTGCAATTTAAGCACTAAACGGCGTAATTGCTCGTGTTTACGGCCTAACTCCATTTTATCTGCGCCAGTGTTGGCACTAAATACCGCTAAATCCATCCCCGCAGAAAAGTGCTTGCCGGTAGATGAAATCACAATAGCTCTTGCTGCCGACTGATTATTGATGTCGTGGATTACACTCGGGAATTCATGCCAAAAATCGACATTCATTGAATTTAACGCATCGGGTCTGGTTAAGATGATGTGCGCCACTTTGTTATTAATATCAACGCTTAAGGTTTTGTAGGTTTTTGGTGTGGTCATGTCTATGTCCTTATAGTTGTTTTTATCGTTCTAATGTTGGTTTAACTAGATTGCTAACAATTGTTAGCGCTTATTTACAGCGCGCTAGTTACAAAGTCAGGGTGATATTACGGTCTTCAATGATTGCAGCATCAAGCGCGGCCAATATTGTTTGCCTCATTTTGAGCTTAGTTCCGTGATGAGCGGTCATATTGAGGGTTTGCATGTGTTTTGCGACCATCATGGCAGTACTCATTAATTGATCTGGTTCAACTACGTTATCTAAGAAGCCCGCTTCAACGGCTGTTTCTGGGCTAAATAATTCTGCATTAATGACCGCGCGAGTAAGGTAGTGTGTTGGAATGCGATTACGGGCGATTTCAATGCCGGCCTGGTGCATTGTCATGCCTATAGCGACTTCGTTTAAACCAATTTTAAATTCACCAGCACAGCCTATTCGATAATCACAACTGAGCATTAGAAATGCACCTTTAGCGATTGCATGACCGCTGCATACACCAATAATAGGCGTTGGAAAGGCTAACATTCTGCGTGACAAGCTAGAACCGGCGGTGACCAGTGCTATAGCAGCCTCTGAGCTTTGCTTCATGGTCTTTAAATCAAAGCCGCCAGAGAATATACCTGCTTGACCGGTGAGAATTACCACGGCTGCTTGCTGCTCTGCAGCATCTAAAGCACTATTAAGTTGTTCAATCACTTCAGGTGATATGGCATTCACTTTGCCATTATTTAAGCTGATGATATGAACGTTATTTTCAATCGTTACGTTAACTAATTGCATACTTCACCTAATGTTTTTCACGTTATTGTTGTTTTTAAGCGATTGTTATTATGTGTTTTAAGTTGTTTTCACTCTGTTTCAAAGCATCTTAACCCTAGCTTTGGGCGATAGACGCCCTTAGCTGTCTAGCTTTGATGTATTTAGTGTTTAACATACCGACTAAAACGCTTGCCGTAAATAGCATGGTAAGCGTGTAAATGGCTGGTGTGAATGACATTTTATAATTAGCGAGCAGTGTAAGTGCCATAAACATTGATAACGTACTGTTTTGCAAGCCCACCTCAATGGTAATTGAAGTACGTTGAGCAAAGTTAAGGCCAAACCATTTACTCGAGTAATAACCCAACAGCATGGTTGAAATATTGAGGATAATAGACACGGGACCAGCTGCAATCAGTGCTGGGATAACAATATCCTGTTGAATATAAGTCAAAAAGATAATCAGTAAGGTTAAAAATAAAATACCGAAACGTGACACGTGCACTTGTGTGCTTTCTGCTAGCTTTGGCGCATATCGCCTGATTAACATGCCCACCGCTATCGGTACAATGGTGAGTTTCATTAGACTGATCATGGTAGCCATAATGGGTAACTGAAACTCGCTGCCTTCACCCATAAAGTGAATAAGCGAGAAATTGAGCACAACAGGAATAGTAAACACTGTGATTAAACTGGCGACCGCAGTCATGGTGACAGACAAGGCGACATCCGCTTTGGCCAAATGTGAAAACATGTTCGATGTCGTGCCACCAGGACATAACACTAATAGCATGACACCCACCGCATATTCAGGCTCTAATGGCATGATACTGGCCAGCGCAAACCCTATGATTGGAAGCAGTAAGAGTTGATTCGTTAACCCAATGGCTACCGCTTTGGGGTATTTTATGACGCGTTTAAAATCATTGACCACCAGCGACAAACCCATTCCCATCATAATCAAGAAGATACACACTGGAATAATTTGTGTGTTGACCAACGTTATCAGTTCCATATTGTCCATAATAACCTCTAGTAAAAACGATAAACCTTAGCTAATAAAGGTAAAAGCTAGGCAATAGTTAGGGAAAACATCCGTTTTAAATTTGTTTGTTTATTCATTAACAGGTCGCATTGCCAGCGCTATAACCTGGCTATTTGCACACACCATTTGGGTTAACGACGATACCCACCGAAGCATCGGCAGTACCTGCTAACACCGTTTGATAAACATCGTTAACTTGCTTGAGGTCGTGTATATGATGAGTCGAGATATTGCCCTTACAAAAGTCGATATAACCGAGCAATGCGAGGCTCATTTGTTTCATCGTTTCTGTTGTGCCCCAATCTTTACTGCGTTTTTTAAGCTGTGTCGGGGCAAAAAAGAATGTCGGCGTCGCGCCAGGAAGATTGGTTTCTGCACCTGCTTGGCTGATATCGATGTCGTTGTGATGTGTAGCCCCAATGCGACAAGAGTAGGTGAGCTGTGAACTAAAATGATGGTGAATAGCCGCTAAAGTGGTTTTACCGCCAGCCATGTCGACGAGTATTGATGCTACTGTTGGGTCTAGCTCGGTTATTTGTTGATAACTGATGACCTTATCGTAACAACCAAGTGACTCCACAAAGGCTTTATTCGCCTGTGAGGTGATGCCGATGGCGGGACGTTCACCCCGCTGTTTGATGCAGTAAGCAAGGGCAATACTGGTTTTACTTGATGCACTGGTAATCAGGTATTGTTTGGCAGCAAAATACTGGTTGTCGAACATAAAGTCGTCAACCAACCAGGATGTGGTCAATAATCCGCGCAATAAAATATCGTAGTCTTCGTTTTGCTCGCGATAAAAGGGATTAGCACCCACGCGATCGAAATGATTGTAAACCGGAGATAAGCCTTCTCTGCAAGGATTAACATCACTAAAACCATACTGCGAAACATGTCCTGCCAGAATAATCAGGTGGGTCGCCATAGGCATAAATCCCCACACTCGTTCGCCCACTAATATCTGATCGTTTTTTGATTTAATTACTTCGGCATAGCCCATCACGGGCAAGCGTCCCCAATGTTGAGGTTCATTTGACGGGAAAAAACGCCAATATCCTAAGGCATCACCGGCAATACCGTAGCTGATATTATTGGCTGTTAGCGCAAATTTATCGACCCGCAATAACACTTCGTTGTGCGCCATTGGCGTAGTGATATCGACATCGATCACCCGAGTGGTTTGGAGATCATTTTTGCTGACTTCAAATACCGCAGCACGGTTTGGTGTAAATTGAGTAGCCGTCATAAATTACCTTTTTGTTATTATTGTATTGAAGTTAAAAAATCACTTATTGCCTTATTTACTTCGTTGGGTCTTTCATGTTGGATCCAGTGACTGGTTTGAGAAAAGCGTTTAATGGTGCAGTTCGGCACATATTCAATTAAGCCATCGAGGTTTTCATTCACGAATGCCAAATCTTGCTCGCCCCACAGCACAAGAGTGGGCAGATTAATGCGAATATTAGGTATTTTTAGCTCTGAAGTGTGTTTAACCTGATCGCATGAAGAGACGTTGGTGTCATGCTTAACATCAGTCTGGGTGTCGTTACGCGCAAGTTGTGGCATGGCACGATAATATTGCAACATGCCATTTATCGCCCCCGGTTGTCGCCAGACTTGCCGATAGGCATCTAACACGTCAGGGGTAAAAATAGCCGGTTGTTGGCTCTGCATAATCTTATCGACTAAGTAACGGTAATCATCTTGTGTTAGTAGGTTTTCCGCTTCTGCTCCAATAAGCTCATGAATATAAGCACTTTTACTGCGCTGATTTGAGTTGTTGATCATCTCACGGGTAAAGGTACTCGGATGCGCTGCATTTAATATCACTAAACGAGTTAACAACGAGGCGTTAAACGCGGCTAACGGCCAGGCAATTGCGCCGCCCCAATCATGGGCAATTAAGGTTACGGGATGATTTGGACTTATCGCGCCAATAAATTTACCCATAAAGCCAATCAGGTTTGGCACGGCATAAAACGCGGCATCAGTGGGTTTGTCGCTAAGGTGATATCCGGGTAAGTCGGGTGCGATTACCCGATATTGTTGGCCGAAAAATGCCAGTTGTTTACGCCATGTTCCCCAATATTCTGGAAATCCATGTAAAAAAACTAATGTTTCAATCGGCTGAGATGCTTGAGGACTTGACTCAACATAATGAATGTTAACACCATCGACGTCGATATAATGATGCGCTAGTGACATATGCCATCTCCATACTGAATATAAACTGAGTCAAGTCGAGCCAAATAAAGTGGGTTATTCGAAAAAGGTAACCGCAGTGCCAAGTGCTTCACGTTCGGTACGGGTATTATTGACAAGTGCCGTGTCATCGGCGTAACCAAATGACATGCCAAATAGAATGCCGCGTTCGTCAGGTAGGCCTAAGATTTCACGAACGGGATCAGGGAATTGCCCCAGCGCGCCTTGCATACAATTAGACACGCCGTGTTCTGCCATAATTAACGATAACGTTTGCGCGTAAATGCCTAAATCGACGGCACCCATAATGTCTAAATACTTGTCCATGGTAAAAAACACCGCATGAGGGGCATCAAAAAATTGCCAGTTGCGTACCATCGCCATTTGACGGGCTTTTTTATCTTCGCGAGCGATACCGACTGAGCTATACAGCGCATTCGCTGAACCAAATTGACGATCGCGATGTACTCCTTGATATTGCGGTAACCAGTTGAAATCTGGGTTAGGTGAGGCGCCGCTCATCAAGGTTTCAATAAACTTGGTTTTTAGCTTATCTTTTGTCGCACCAGACACCACACACGGTTGCCAAGGTTGGACATTACAATTTGAGGGTGAAAGTTGCGCACTAGAAAAGATTTGTTTTAAGACATTGTCAGGCACTGGCTTGTCTTGAAATGCACGAACTGAATAACGGTTTTTTAAAATAGATTCTATAGACATAGTGACAACTCTTATTGTTATTTATCATTAAGGCTATACCTGTTTTTCAGGCATAAATGAGTTTCTTACGGTCAAAAATCTGTAACGTCGGCAATATGCTTACTGACGTTACAGACGGTTGGGTTAATTAAAACTGGTACGAAATGTTCGCGCCAAAAGTACGTGGTTGATTTGGGTACCCATTAAAGCTGCCCGCCTGAATTGGAGGTGGGAAGGCCGATAATAAATACTCATCATTGGTTAAGTTACGCACCCACAGTTGCAAACTTAGGCCATTATCGAAGGCCAAGCCTGTACTGGCATTAAACGTATTGACTTCACGCGAAAGAGATTCAGGGGTATTTTCGGCAACTTTAACATCGCTTTCGTAGAGATAATCTGTACGAACATAACCATCTGCACCATTAAACACTTCAAAGTTATAGACAATCCCGGCAGTGATACTCACTTCATGAATACCCGCAGGTTTTTCACCAGACAAATCAACTGGGCCGTCTAAACCAGATGCTCCTTCAAACGAGTCATAAATTGGATCAAGGAAAGTACCTGCCAATGTAAATGACCAATCGTCGGTTAAGTTATAATTTGAATCAAACTCGATACCTTTGGTGCTTTGTTTGCCCGCATTCGCTAGCACATATCCCGTACCGATAAAGATTGATGATTGGAAACCTTCGATAGTTTGGTCAAATATTGTTGCGTTAAACGAGCCATTTTCAAATTGGGTTTTAATGCCAATCTCATACACCATGGCTTCTTCAGGTGAAGCATAGCGGCCACCATAAACTTGATTCGGCAGTGCGATACCTGCGGTTTCTATTGCAGCCTGATCTGAAGCAAAAGGACTTGAATAACGCGATAAATTCCACGATGTGGCTTTAAAGCCCGTTGCTGCTGTTGCAAAAACGTTAATATTGTCATTGATTTCATAAGCCAAACGCATAGACCAAGTGGCTTTACTGTCATCGGACTCATTGTTTTCTGCCGCATTAGGCAAACCTAACATCGGCGGTAAAAATTGCAGACTTTCTAATACAGGTACTGCAGGAGCAAGTTGTGGAATGTTACCAATAGGCACACCATATAATGTCGGTACGGTGGCTAAATCAAGCGCAGAAAGCACATCGTTATGGTTTTGAGAAATGGTGATTTCTTTTTGGTCATTGGTATAACTCACACCAAAAATTGCCGTGAATTGGTCATTAATGTGGTAATCAAAACTGGCAAATAAAGAATACGCATCGTTGTCTTGTTTAAACTCTGAACTGACTGCCGTGTTACCTGAAAAAAATGTGCCAGCATCAAGACCATAAGCGCCTTCTACACCCGAGAGCAAACCTGGTGCGCCACCTGCTGACATGAGGACATCAAAGTAATTTCTCATGTCATTGCCGTAATACAACGTGTCGCCTGTAGTGACTTCTTCATGGAATATGAATGCACCAAACATCCACTCTAATTGACGTTCGTCCGTTGATGCGAGGCGAAATTCCTGAGTCATGGTATCAATGTCGGTATAGCCACCTTCGTTGAGAATATCCAAAGAGGTGTAATCAACATCATTCATAAAATCAGATTCGTTATTACGTACCGCACTGATTGAGGTAAATGAGTAACCGTCAAAATCAACATCCAGTTGCAGTGATACGCCGCCGTCTTTAACGTTGTTGATGGGGTCTGAGTTCAATGCTGATTTATATGCAAAAGAGCTGGTTTCGTCTAAATCCACTCCACCTAATGCCCGTACAGCACCGGTAGTTGGTCCATTGATTGAGTTTTCAACCGTACAACATGCCTCGTTTATTTTGCTGTAATCTGCGATTAAGCGCAGTTTTACATCTTCAGTCGGTTCATACAGAGCTTGTCCACGCACATTCCAACGATCTTTGTCGTTAATATCACCTAAACCCGAAACCGATTCTGTATAACCATCACGAGTATTAAAACCGCCCGAGACACTAAAGGCCAAATTATCGGTTATGCCATTGGTGTAATAACCTTTCATTACTCTTTGGTTAAAATTGCCAATACCCGCTTCAATTTTACCTTCCTGGTAATAGGCCGGCTCGCGTGTGCTGACACTAATGACACCTGCTGAAGCATTTTTACCAAACAAGGTACTTTGCGGGCCGCTTAATACTTCAATTTGTTGCAGTCTTGGTAAGTCACCAATTTGAGCTGCTGCGCGTGAGCGATAAACACCATCGATAAATACCCCAACAGAGGGCTCAATACCGGTGTTATTGGTACCATTACCAAAACCACGAATGGCAAAGTTAGTATTGGTTGAACGCTGTAATGGGGTAACACGTAAGGTGGGCACTAAAGTTTGTAAGTCATCAATGTCCATGACTTTGGCCTGTTCAATGGCTTTACTGCTGACCACAGTGATTGCAACAGGTGATTCTTGTAATCCTTTTGCTCTTTTTGAGGCGGTGACAACAATACGTTCCATATCGTCATCTTTTTTTATTGGCTTCTCATCATCGGCATAAGCGGTTGAACTGAGTACACCCAACACCGCTAACGAAAGAACAGAGTACTTAAAAATCTGTGATTTATTATTCATTTATTTCCCCAGATAAAGACTAATTGCTATTAAACAAGCTTAACTAATACGTTGAATTACCAAAGATATATACGACGCTTAAGCGTTCTTGTTTGTAATGTGTAATTATCGATCTTTGTAAAACAGCTATATTCAATAACAACAAGGGGAATCAACAGCACAACATTTTCTTCTCAAATTTCTGATCGAAAACTTATCCTGAAAATACGAAATTACCACTTATAGTGAACAATTAACCGCCAAATCATGCTAGGGCGTGTTACAACATTAAACAAATCAATTATTTTAATAAGCAACTATTCATATAATGAATAATAGGGCAGTAAACTAGTGTTTTTACTCAAATTTAGTCGTTGAGTGTTGATTAGTAGGTTATACGAAGCGTGGATGGTTAGGCTTTTTATGGATGAAACCCACTGCTAACTATAATTATGACGAATGTGTACATATAATTATTATGCATTTGGATAATACTTAAAGTTAATTTAGCATCAGAGATACGCTATTTTGAGTGGATGCTATAAAGGTATCGACTTATTTCTAACCCATTAATGTTTAAAGACTCATTTGGAGAGCAACAATGCCTAAATACAAAGCCCCCATCCGTGATGTTAAATTTGTTATGCAAGAATTGCTCGAGTGCGAAGCGCACTATCAACATTTAGGGTATCAAGATGCCAGCCTTGATATGGTTGATGCCATTATTGCTGAAGCGGCTAAATTAACTGAAGAAGTTGTAGCGCCATTAAATCAAATTGGCGATCAGCAAGGATGTACATGGAAGGATGGGGTTGTCACCACACCAGATGGATTTAAACAAGCCTATGCACAATATGTTGAAGGTGGATGGCCAACATTATCGCAATCTGAAGAGTTTGGCGGCCAAGGTTTACCACATTCTCTCAACATCAGTATCGCTGAGATGTTTTCCAGTGCTAACCACAGTTTCGCGATGTATCCAGGCTTAAGTCATGGCGCGCTCGCGACTATTGAAGCGCATGGTACAGATGCCCAAAAACAACAATTTATGCCTAAGCTTGTTGAAGGTAAGTGGACCGGCACCATGTGTTTAACAGAACCACATTGTGGTACCGATTTAGGCATGTTGCGCACCAAGGCTGAATTACAAGCCGACGGCACTTATTCATTAAGCGGCACTAAAATCTTTATTTCCGCCGGTGAGCATGATTTATCAGATAACATTGTCCACATCGTTATTGCACGTATTCCAGGTGCGCCAGAAGGTAATAAAGGTATTTCGCTGTTTATCGTACCGAAATTTAACGTTAATGAAGACGGCACTATTTCTGATCGCAATGGCGTAAATTGTGGCTCTATTGAACACAAAATGGGTATTAATGGTAACGCTACGTGTGTGATCAACTTTGATGGCGCAACAGGTCACCTTATTGGCGAACCTAATCGCGGCCTAAAATGCATGTTCACCTTTATGAATGCTGCACGTATTGGCGTAGCAAGTGAAGGGGTTGCAGCCGCTGAAGCGTCATTCCAGGGCGCGTTAGCGTATGCTAAAGACCGTCTACAAATGCGTTCAATTAGTGGTGTTAAAAATCCTAACGGCCCAGCCGATCCAATCATTGTTCATCCAGATGTGCGAAGAATGCTATTGACCCAAAAGTCGATTGCAGAAGGTGGCCGTGCGTTAATTTCTTATCTAGCGCAATTGGTGGATATTGGGCATGCTGAAAAAGACGAGGCCGTTAAAGCCGATGCTGAAACCAAGCTTGCTTTGCTAACGCCTATTGCCAAAGCCTTTTTATCAGAACTTGGTTTTGAATGTACCAGCCACGGTGTGCAAATTTTTGGTGGTCATGGCTTTATTAAAGAGTGGGGCATGGAACAGCTGATGCGTGACACAAAAATCAGTTGTCTATACGAAGGCACCACCGGTATTCAAGCACTTGATTTGTTAGCCCGTAAAATTATTGGTACTCAAGGCGAAGTGTTAAAACCTTTCTCTAAAGATGTGACTGTATTTTGCCAGCAAAACATGGATAACCCAGCCATGGCTGAGTTTATTAAACCTATCATGGCGTATGCAAAAGAGTGGCATGAGCTGACCGTATTCATTGGTGGCAAAGCAATGAAGAACCCTGACGAAATCGGCGGTGCTTCTGTTGATTACTTGATGTTTGCAGGTTATGTCACGCTTGCATTCTTCTGGGCTAAAATGGCTAAAGTTGCGCAAGATAAACTGGCTGCGGGCACCACAGAGACAGCTTTCTATGAAGCTAAAATCAAAACTGCACAATTTTATATCCAACGTATGTTACCTAGAGCAAAAGGTCATGCAGCGTGTATAGCTAACGGTGTTGATTCGATGATGGCACTAGACAGTGAAGACTTTGCTTTTTAAGCTGAATAAAGTTAATGATGTTTCAATAGACCATTAAATTCACATAAAAAAACCGCAACGTTATCGTTGCGGTTTTTGTTTATTTTACTATATATTTCAGCTTATTAGACTAAATCTATCAATCATCAATCATTAGTATTTAATAGAAAGTCGTTAGCTACTTGTTTAATCGCGACTCGGCTTAGGATCTCGTCGATGGATCCACTGATACAACACCGGCAACACCAGTAAGGTGAGTAGGGTTGATGAAATTATCCCACCAATTACCACTGTTGCTAAAGGTCGTTGAACCTCTGCACCTGTGCCGATATTCAGCGCCATAGGCACAAAACCTAAACTGGCAACTAATGCAGTCATTAATACTGGGCGTAATCTAATATTAGCCCCATCGATAATAGCACTGCGTAAATCACCGGTTTCACTCCAGAGTTGACGAATGAACGTTACCAGCACTAAGCCGTTCAACACCGCAACCCCAGAAAGCGCAATAAAACCGACCCCAGCGGATAAAGACAGTGGCATGTCTCGTAACCAAAGTGACAACACACCGCCAGTAAGCGCCAGTGGCACGCCGGTAAAGATGATGAGCGAATCTTTAAACGAATTTAACGCCATCATCAGTAAGCCAAATATAACCAACAAGGTCACCGGGATCACTATGGTCAATGTGTTACTGGCAGATTCTAGTTGTTCAAAGGTGCCACCAAAATCAAGCCAATATCCACTCGGTACATTAACATCAGAGCTTATACGTTGTTTAACTTCAGCGACAAAACTGCCAAGGTCGCGATCTCGCACATTCACGGTCACCACAATACTTCGCTTACCATTTTCTCGACTAATTTGAGCCGGAGAGGGTTTGGTTACTATTGTTGCCACTTCATTTAACGGCACATAACCGCCATTGGGTAATGGTACTGGCAGATATTGCAGGTTGTCGATATCCACACGAATGGCTTCGGGTAACCGAACGACCAGCTCAAAATGTCGGTCGCCCTGGTAGATTTGTCCTACCGTTTCACCGCCAATACTGGTCGCGACTAAATCTTGCAATTCCTTGATGTTAAGGCCGTAGCGCGATAATGCCATCCGTTTTGGCACAATCGATAACATCGGTAAACCCGTTACCTGTTCAATACTGATGTCGGTAGCGCCATCAACACTCGACACCACTTGATTAATGTCATTGGCAGTTTGCAATAACTGGTCAAGGTCATCACCAAAGACTTTGATACCTAAATCAGCTCTAACGCCTGAAATTAATTCGTTAAATCGCATTTGAATCGGTTGGGCAAACTCGTAGTTATTACCTGGTAATTCACGTAATGCCGCTTCTAACTCTTCAATTAAGTCGTTTTTAGGCTTGCTGGGATCGGGCCATTGTTCACGCGGCGCTAAAATAACAAAACTGTCGGCTATATTGGGCGGCATAGGATCGGTTGCAACATCTGGAGTGCCAATTTTGGCAAAGGTTTTAGCCACTTCCGGAAATTGCTGTAAGCGTTGTTCAATTTGCGCTTGCATGATTATCGCTTGTTCAAGCCCTGTGCCTGGAATGCGCATAGCATGCAAAGTAATGTCACCTTCATCAAGCTCTGGTACAAACTCCGATCCCATTTGAGTGAGCAGCCAAAATGAAATGGCAAATAACACGGTGGTGCATGACACAACAAGCCAGCGCCAATTAAGCACCCACTCCAATAATGGCCGATAAATCGCTTTGGCGCCGTTAATCAGCGGACTTTCTTTTTCACTGATTTCACCGCGTAAAAACAACGCAACCGCGGCAGGTACGATAGTAATTGAAATTACCATTGCAGCTAATAATGCCATTATGACCGTGATGGCCATTGGATGGAACATTTTACCCTCAACACCCGACAGACTGAAAATAGGGATGTACACCACAGTGATGATAGCCACGCCAAACAAACTTGGACGAATGACTTCAAGCGTGGCATCGACTACTAATTTCAATCGCTCTTTAAGGACTAAAAGTGCGCCATTTTGTTGTTGAGCCAGTGATAAACGTCGAACACAGTTGTCGACAATAATCACCGCGCCATCGACAATGAGGCCAAAGTCCAGTGCGCCTAGGCTCATTAAATTAGCCGAAACACCGGTTTGTACCATTCCAGCTATAGTAGCAAGCATCGATAACGGGATAACAGCCGCGGTAATCAACGCGGCGCGAATATTACCGACTAATAGAAACAGCACAATAATGACTAGCAGTGCACCTTCTAACAGGTTGGTTTTTACCGTATCAATGGTTTTGTCGACGAGTGTGGTTCGGTTATAAACCACATCGACCGTTACACCCTCGGGTAGTGATGGCTTAATCGCTTCTAGTTTTGCCGCAGCAGCTTGCGACACTGTCCGCGAGTTTTCACCAATGAGCATCATCGCCATGCCAAGCACGGTTTCTTGACCGTTTCGAGTCGCAGCACCGGTACGCAGCTCTTTACCTATCGCCACTTCGGCAACATCACTAATTAATACCGGCTCTGTACCTTGCAAGCCCACGACAATTTGTTCTATTTCTTCAATTGAACTCAGTTGCCCAGGCGAGCGAACTAACAGTTGTTGTCCATTTTTTTCGATGTATCCAGCACCGCGATTACTATTGTTAGCGCGTAATGCTTCAGCCACACCTTCCATAGACACGCCATGTTGCAATAACAGTCTTGGGTCGGGTAATACATGATATTGCTTGTTGAAACCGCCAAAGGTATTCACTTCCACAATGCCCTGAACTTGAGCTAATTGTGGTTTAATAATCCATTCTTGTACTTCACGAAGGGCAATGGCATCCCAAGCAGAACCATCTGGTTGAGTGGCTCCCGGTAAAGCATCAATCGTGTACATAAATATTTCGCTTAACCCTGTCGCGATAGGTCCCATAATGGGTTCTATCCCCACAGGCAGCTGACCTTTCACAGAGCTCAAGCGTTCATTAATCAAATTACGTGCGAAATAAATGTCAGTACCATCTTCAAACACCACGGTGACTTGAGATAATCCGTAACGAGAAATCGAACGGCTATAACTTAAGTGCGGTACGCCATAGAGCGCAGACTCAACCGGGAAGGTGATCCGCTGCTCAATTTCTAATGGCGAAAAGCCGGGCGCTTCAGTATTGATTTGTACTTGAACATTGGTGATGTCGGGCACAGCATCAATCGGTAAGCGCTGATAACTCCACAAACCCACACCGATTAACACTAAGATCATCGACAGCATTAACAAACGTCGTTCTACAGAGAAACGAACAATTTTTTCAAACATGGTGTTTCTCCTTAATGGTGGTGCGCAGCCGCTGACTTTTCGATATCTGCTTTGATAAGATAGCTATTTTCAGCGACATATTGCTCACCTAATGCCAATCCAGAGATCACTTGAGTGTATCTGTCGTCACTGTAACCCAATGTAATAGGCCTTAACTCGTAGCGTTCACCTTGTTTGATAAACACCACTTGTTGATTGTCGACTTCCTGAATTGCCCCGTTTACCACCAAAAGCGGCACTGGCATTTCATCTACTGCGATGTTGACCGACAGCATGTCACCCGGCATAAACTGACCCTGTTGATTGTCAATTTTTACTCTTGCGTGAGTGACTGCGTGTGCATCCGTTGAGGGTAATAAATGACTGATTTTGCCTTTAAAGGTTTGATGATTGCCATGCAAAGTAGCCGATTGACCGACGTGTACTTTGCTGCGATCCATTGGGAAGATGTTTACATCAGCCCAAAGCACATCGTGATTGACGATTAACATTAACGATTTATCGTCCGTGGTTTGACCGATATTGACGTATTGCGCTTGTATCACTCCAGCGATTGGCGCTTTGATAGTATAAGGTTGAAGGCTGTCATTCGACTCCACTTTGGCAACATTTGCGCCTTTCGCGACAGTATCGCCAAGGGTGGCATACAGCTCTGTGACGACGCCAGGGAATCGTGCACTGATGTTGGCAGTGTTATTTGGTGCAACGCTGACCTTAGCAAACGCGCGAATGGTTTTTTCAATCGTCCCAGATGTCACCTCTGCGGTGTTAATACCAATACGTTGGGCAATATCCGCATCAATTTCGGCGTGTCTAACACCTTCCTCATCATGTTCATCATGTTCGTCATGTTCATCATGGCCATGCTCATCTTTGTTTTGCTGTTTTTCATGAACATCATGTTCATCATGCCCATGTTCGTCTGAGCCCCAAGCTGCGTAAGGAAATGCCAATATTAGGCAGAGTAGTAATGTGATATTTTTCATAATCTAATTTGTTCCATTATCTTAAAAACGTAAGCATCAAACGGATTAATGCGTTGCTAATGATTGCGCTGTTAATTGCTCAATCATGGCCTGGTTTAAGAGCACTGAGGTTGCCGCATCAATTAGTGATAAGCGCGCATCAAGTAGTTCTTGTTGTGCCAATACCAAGTCCGCATAGCGATAACGGCCTTTTTGATAGCTTTGCTGGGTGTAGGTTAATGATTCAGTGAGCAGCGGAATAATGTTTTGTTGAAGGCTTTTTACGGTGTTGACTTGCTGCTCACGACTGCGATAAGCCTGAAATAATCGAGTGCGCAACGCGACAAGCAATGCGGCTTTTTCGACACTCACTTCATTTATCGCCGCGTTTGCCGATTGCAGGTTGCCACGGTTTCGTTCACCAGCAAATAATGGCATTGAAAACCCCACCATTAAGGCATTATCACCGTTAGGTTGCGTATGCTTTATCCCGACTTGCCAACGAATATCGGCAGTGGACTGACTTTTAGCTAATTGCCATTCAACTTCACGAATACGCTCTTGGGTGGCATACATCTCAATGGCCGGTGATGCTTCAACTCGTTGATACAATGAGTCAAAAGATTCAACGGAGTTAAATGCAAACAAATTTCCACTGACTTGTTCAAAAGTTGGCTGTTGCTGGCCCATATAGCTTGCTAACAACATTTTTTGGCTATCAAGTCGTGCAGATAACTCGGCAGTAACAAGTTGGGCATTCAACATACTCGCTTTAGCCCGTAATGCATCAACCTTTGCCGTAGCGCCTTTATTCACCCGGCTTTGGATTTGCTGATAAGTCGTGTTGGCTAAATCTGCTGCATCTTGTGCCAGTTGATGTTTTTGTTGCAACGCCAACGTGGTAATGAAAACTTGAGTCATTTCACCTAATAAATCCAATGACACCGCTTTTCTTTGTGCTTCTACATAGGCGTAACTGGTATCAACAACATTGGTGCGCGCCGCTCGTTTATCACCAAGCTCAATTAAAGACGAGAGTGCTAATGTCATTTCAATGGCACTTAATCCTGAGTAATCACCGGTGCCCAGGATGTTTTCTGCCTCAACGGCTAATTCATAAGCTGCGGCTTGATCGGCGCTTAAACGTTGGCCCTCTAATGCTTGTTGGCGCCATTTAAACACGTGCAATTGTGGATGACGTTGCAAGGTCATTTTCGCGGCGGTGTCTAAGGACAATAATTGCGTGTCTGTTTGTGCGTTTGCGTTAGTTATCAGCAAAAATGATAACGACACTGCGCAACTGCGTAAAAATATTTTACGTAGCAAGGAGTAATGAATAAACATGAGTAGTTAAACCCTTTAATCAACTAAATAGGTGTGGCCGTTTTGACGGTCGAGAGTGAGTTAAAGGTTAAGCAATTGGCGGGCGGTAGATATTTTTGGCAACAATAATGATTTTAGAATCAATGAGGTTAATACCATGACCTACAATCAAACTGAGCTGTGCAGCGTGGGATTGAACATCAAGCCAAGGTGGAAAATATTGGCAACAACTGCAATGTTCACACTGCTCAATACACGTGTCATGTTCAGATTCGATAAGATTGAGGCTGTAACATCCATCAATTTTGGTATCAGAGTCAGTGAGTTGATAAGGTTCGCTCGCTGTTGTGTAAGACTCATGATAATTATCACTGTCACGATCGTCACATACAGAAAAGGGCACAGAAACGATTTGAATAAAGAAAAACAGGCCTAAAATTGCACAGAGCAATTGAGACTTGTTGATTGCTTTATATATCGTTTTGAGTGTATTCAACTTGACTCTATTATTGTTCTTTAACGTGTGTGAATGATGTGATTATTTTACGCTAATGCGTTTGGCAAATTGTAGCATCAATAAGCTCAATTCTGTAATCAGATTTACAATCGAATCTTTCAATAAAGATTTTATTATCAAGCAGATGTGTTGATAATTATTCGTTACAGATTAGTTAATGGGCTGTTTCTCTATTCAGGTTGAATTTCAGTTATAGTATTAGGCTAAATGAATAAACCAGATAATGTGCTAAATAAAGGCCAAATCAAAAGGACTTCTTCTATGTCGGGTAAAAAAATCTCCGCAATCCTCCCACTGTTGATGTTAATGCCAATCACGGCTTCGGCCGGTTCATGGGTTGATATTAGTAATCAATACACCAATAAACAAATTCAGATAACAAGTCAGTTTCAGCCAGAAATGGCCAGTTCTATTGGCATAACAGAAGCTGATAATCTGTGTAGCAGTATTACAAAAGCACAACAAGATAAGTATATTCAAACGCTTAACAGCAGTAAAAAAACATTATTAAAAGCGCTTGAAACAGAAACCCTTTTACCCGTGCGCCAGGATCTTAATATTATTATTGATAATATAGATCAAACCATTTTGTCAGGGCAGTTAGACGACAAATACATGCTGCCTTGGGTTGATGTACCGTTAATCATTTTTAGTGGGGTGTCAGCATTACTCGATGAGCAAATGGCAGACAGTCGTAAACAGGCTGCGATGACGCGTTTGGCTTGTTATGTCGGTAAAAATGGCCAGGTAGCATTAACTGAGCAAGCTAAAACGTTGTTTGAAAAGGCGTTAAGCAATAAATCATTGCTCGGCCCAACTAAAGAAGAAGTTGAGCAAGCATTAGCCAGAACAGACACCTTACTCCAGGGTTTACAACAGCTTTTTGATAAAAATAAATTCAGCCAGGCAGATGATAACCTCGCGCTATTGCAGCAACAAATTACCGATTACCGTCAATGGGCCGAAAAAACAGTTATTCCTAATGCTCGTACTGACTACAAACTGCCGTCTGATATTTATGCATTAAAGCTTAAAAGTGCTGGGATTGATATTGACCCTAACTTGTTGATTGAGAGCGCTAAAGCAAGCTACATGATCACCAAAGCCAACATGCAAGCATTAGCGCCGTTAGTGGCCGCAAAGTTTGATATGCCTTCAAGTGACTATCGTGATGTGATAAGAGCGCTTAAAAAGCAATCGTTATCGAATGATAAAATTGAAAATCACTACCGTGAAATTAATACAAAATTAGAAGCTATTATTAGCGATAAAGCCGTTGTCAACTTACCTAAGCGTAACATGATAATGCGCCTTGCCAGCGATGCAGAAGCAGCGGGCAGTCCGGCGCCTCATATGTTACCACCTCCGTTTATTGGTAACACGGGTGAACAAGGTCAATTTGTATTGACCACGGGTAACCCCGCGTTAAGCGGCGATGCAGCTTATGATGATTTTAACTTTGATGCTGTCGCTTACACATTAAGTGCTCACGAAGGCAGGCCAGGCCATGAGTTACAATTTGCGGTAATGCTAGAGCAGGGCGTGTCATTAGCCCGAGTGTATTATGCGTTTAATAGCGTTAACGTTGAAGGTTGGGCACTGTATGCAGAAGCAGAAATGCTGCCATATTTACCGATTGAAGGCCAATTGATTGCACTGCAACATCGCCTATTACGTAATGCTCGTGCCATGTTAGACCCCATGCTCAACTTAGGCTTAACCACTAAAGAGCAAGCTTATAATCTACTCAGTAATGATGTGGTTTTTTCAAAAGCGGCAGTAAAACAAGAAGTCGACCGTTATACCATGCGTATGCCGGGGCAGGCGGGCAGTTACTTCTACGGTTTATCGCGATTACTTGAAATTAGAGCCGATGTAGAATTAGCCCTAGGTGATAAGTTCGACCGTTTAGCCTTTAATAACTTTGTATTAGAGCAAGGATTAATTCCACCAAAGCTTATGGCAGAAGCGGTAAAACAACACTTTTTAACGCCAGTACCAGCTGCAACTTCGAAATAAAAAGTGGCAAGTAACAAGTAACAAGTAACACAATCTCATAACTGCTTTTTTATTATCATAAAAAGAGATAAACAATCCGATTCAAATGTCATTTGAATCGGATTTTTCTTTGTTAAACTTCAGCATTATTTTTTAGCGTAAGGTAAACGAGCCAGCTTAGTCGTTGTGTGATAACTATCAAGCCCAGTGATTGCAACGGTTTCGAGGGCGTGTAAATCAATAAATCCGTCGGCTTCAACCGCGTTATCATCTACATACACATCCATGATTTCACCTATAACGAACTCAGTTCCATTAATGGCTAAATGTTGATGCTCTACCAATTTGACTGAATATTTAAGACGACTTTGTTTTACAAATGGCGCTTGAAAATCCATGAGGTATTCTGCCGTTAATCCAGTGGCATCAAACTCTGATTCTTCTCTGTCGTAACGAGCCGAAGTTTGATGGGCTTGAGAGTAAATAGACTGATTAACCTGGTTGATGGTGTAAACACCGGTTTGTAGAATATTTTCAAACGTATGTCGAGCCACGCTATGGGGCCGTATTATCATGCCCACAAGTGGCGGATTAGCGCCTAAATGAATAACCGAACTCACTATCGATAAATTAGTCTGGCCTTGAGCATCTTGGGTGCCGATGAGATTTGCGCTCTTAAAACCCGACAATGAATTAATAAAGTGTGCACGGGTGCGTGTATCGAGTGCGTCAATACGGTTTTTGGTAAAATGCATGATGGATCCTTCGGATAATGGCGTATTCAAACTGAAGTTGTCGCAACATTAAAAAAATTAAACAGCGTTTAAATTTTGATATGCAGTCATTACGCCACAGGATATTGAATGGATCGATAAAATTACTAATCAATCAGTACATCATATTCATCTAGCGTGGTGTGGCCTCTAGAGGCTAAAAAAGATAACAATGCCGCTGGGCTGCGATTCAATAACCGCTCTACTGGAAAATCGACCGTTTCAATCACTTCAATGGACTTATCAAAGTCGCCTAGACTAAACGCAACGTGAGAGTCAGAGCCCATCACCAATAAACCGCCAGCATTTTTTACCGCATTCGCGATAGCAGTGCAGTTCGGTAAGCTACCGTTGCGCGAGGTTAAAAATGATGAGTTATTGATTTCAAGTGCGACATTATGTTGAGCCGCAGCTTTGGCCACCCGCATAATGTCGATAGGATATTTGGGATTGCCTGGATGGGTGATAATGTCAACGTGACCGCTTTCAATACAGTTAATCAGTGCTTGAGTATGTATTTCTTTCGTTGAAGGCGGAAATACCGGTTCATGAAAGCCGGCCAGGACAATATCGAGTTCTTGTAAATAGCTGCCGAAAAAATCAATTTCACCAAGCTCATTTTTTATATTCGCTTCAATACCACGCAGCATACCGACACCATCAATCATTCTAGGTAGCACTCGCATATTCACAAAATGCCAAAAGTGCGGCGCGTCGGCCATATCGGGCCCATGATCGGTTATCGCAAATAATTTTATTCCTTTGCTTTTAGCCACTGAAAAATAATCATGTACCGTGCTGTATGTATGAGTAGAAGCGATAGTATGGGCGTGTGTATCAACAGAGAATTTAATCACAAGTCTGGCTCTCTTTGTTCAAAACTGAAGTAACAGTTTACGCTGTTAGGTCTGTTTTCTCTATGATATATGAGCTATTTTTTGATGTTCAATCTGCATATGGATGTCACTAAACGACCATTTATGGGAAAGGCGGGTGTATAAAATTAGGGAGGATTGACTCGTCAGAATCTACAAGCGATTGGCGAATATAACACTGAGTGTGTCATCTGTTACTTGTAAAAAAGTCCGTTGTTTATCAGCATTTAACGCGTAAAACATACGGACTGATTAACATAAAGCGCATAGATAACATAAACCAGTTAAATAGCGCTAACGTTCTTTATCTAACCATTAATCAACAGCAAGCATAACGCTCGATGCTTTAACAATTGCATATGCAGTAGAACCCACTTTCAAATCAAGTGATTTTACCGCTTCGTTAGTGATAATCGATGCAATATGTTCCCCGCCAGCTAATTCGATAGTCACTTCAGAGTTAACAGCACCCGTTTGGATTGCTTTAACCGTGCCTTTTAATTGATTTCTTGCACTTATTTTCATGTACTTCTCCGTGTTGAGGTTATGAATGATAAAGATTATCTTTAGCAATACTATGATTAATTATAGTCTTATTTATCCATAAGATAGCGAGTCTCGTTTCAAATAACTAGGGTAGGTCACATTTTAATTGTAGAGCATGTCAATTGCCGCCTGAGTGATATTGCATAAAGGAACAATACAATATACCTGTCGGTGTACTGAAAACTTATTGCTTGTTTCATATGAGATTAAATATTTTTGTTATGAGAAGAATAGAGCAGAATAGAGCAGAATAGAGCAGAATAGAGCAAGATAAGCACAAGGCAAAAGCTTCACCAGAAGAAACAAAACGTTATAATGACCAAATACCAAAGCTTAACAATGAATTAGCAAAAATCGGAGAAAAGGCCGCAGATGCGGCGATTAAGATACAGTACCCTGGTTATACTCGCATTCACCCAACGAGCTTAGCTAGTTCTACATCGGTAAAGGGTAACTTTGATATGGTGTATAAAAATGCTAATGGCGATGTCATTATTGTTGAAGCCAAGGGTGGCAGTAGCCCATTAGGTAAAATGAAAATTGGTGATGAATACTATCAACAAGGCACAACGGAATATGCTGAAGCCATTACTAAAAAAATGGCAGGTAGTAATAAAGAGTCCGATTATTTAGCTGCTGAAGCTATTAATAACGCCGTGTTTGAGAGAAATAAAGTTCAGTATTTACATGTTAAAACACCAATAACCCGTACTTCTGGTAAGTCTGTTGTTGAAGCTGTCGAAATTAGCGAATTCGATATAGATCCCAATGTGTTTAATGCAATTGATACCCGTGAATGAAAAGGAGGTAAATAATGCTAAATCGAAATTACACCCCTAATTTCAAAAATGTAAGTCTAGAACGAAGGCTTCTGACGTCAAGGTCTAGAATAGATAGATGTTCGATTAATATAATAAAGAATAGAGATAACCTTCTTAGATATGCACAAGAATATATAAACTTCTCTCGCTGGCTTACTTGGGAAGTTCAAACCCCAGAGATAGAAAATGAATCTGCTAGTGGGCTACGTTATGCGTCAAAAATGTACGCCGCGTTCTTAAAGCTTGCACAGTACCCAGAGCAAGACCTTACCTTTAAAATATATGATTTACCTGAAGTGACATGGAATGGTAAAGGGATGTTAGAATCTGGACGTGCAGCTCCATCACAATGGATTGATGCCTATTTTTTGGCGGTGATCACTCGCGATACTGAAAGTATGGATAGCTTGGCAAATTTCCCTATAGAAACAATGAAACAAAGTGCTACGCAAGCAGGTCCTGTTTCTTATAAGCTCGTTGAAGTATTTCAAGCTTATCACCATAGCAAAGCAGATTACCCAAAATTGCTTGACGAGTGTATGGGAATGGCTGTTAAGCAAAATGATGACTGGGCGATATATATTGCTTTTGGATACTTAGAAACTCTAGCTGCTTTATCGCCAGCAACTTTTGATGTCGGTTGTGATTTTAATGAAGCACTTGCTAAAAACGTGCAAGCGCAAGAACGCTACCACATTAGTGAAGCGGGTCCAGATCATGCCCCTGTCGATTCATTTATCCCCCTACAACTACTCGGCATGGCGTGCATGTGGCATGACATGGGTAATGAAGTAACGGTTGAAAGTGATTCACTTCCGCGTTTTTTGATTGAAGGTAAATACTTTTAACGGGTTAAGATGGAGTATTTTCGATAGTGAAGAGCAAATTAACTGTAACGATACCCTTGTATACATTTACAGACTTTTCCCGTTATACCAAAAAGAAATCGAGTTTGAAAAGCAATATGGGATAGCAGCATTATTCAAAAAGTTTGACCTTGAAGGCGTAAGCCTAGCAATCCTAAAAACGCGTAAGCCGATAATTAGATAATGTTGGACTAGAAATAAATAGTTTTTACCAAGCTCCTAATCCATATTGCAGATCAATGTCATTAAAATGGGCGGCATGTTTTATCGTTGTAAGCTTCACCCTCTTCCATAGGAAACAAAATGCTAAAACTTAATAATTATGATTTTGAATTTGAAAAGCTATTTAAAAAAGCACCTATAACTATTGAAATTAGATTAGCTGATATGAACAACTATCACGCTCCCCATGAAGAAAGGCAGGATGCAGCAAGGATCCTTTCTTATAAATATCAAGATTTAGCCTATGCGCATTATGTTTTAGAAAATTACACCGAGGCAAAGCTTTACTTAAAAAAAGCTGCGCCATTTGCTTACTTAACAGGCTTTGACTCGGAACTAAAAGGACACAACAATGAGTGGACAATCCAAAATAAGCTTAATGTCGCTTTGCTATTTGGTGATGAATCAATAATAAGCCAATTACGTGAGCATGCAGATGACTTTACAACCAGCAGCGTGACGAAGAAAGCTATTTTTTTATATGATCATTTACTCATCAAAATAGGCACTGGCAAAGCACTGTCGACAAACGAAATCGAAAATGCGCTCACTGAGGCGAAATCAACCAAAGATAAAGATGTTCAGCAGTATATTGTCCCACTAATTGAAGCCATTAAAGGCCTTAGTATAGGAGATAATGAGTTATGGCAATCAAGCATAGACAAAGTTATTGCGTGGCACGCTGATGAGTGTAAATACGGTGACTATAAAGAAGATGGTAGAGCAGTGATGTCATTAAATGCACTTAGCATGGCTAAATTGGGTAAAGATATGCATGGCTGGCAGTGTAAAACTGATTCACTTTATTTACCTTTATATTTAATTAACGATTAAATTTTTGAACACTAAACACCTAATAATAGAGAGACATTTATGAGTAATCTAATCCATTTATTTATTGTTGATGAAGATGTTTATCCCACAACACTGGATGCTAGTGATGAGCAAAAGTATCAAGAATTACTCGATACGACTCAAGAGGAAGCTATGAGGTGGCAGTCTATAGAGCTCAATATGCGCGGCTTTATTCCAGCGCTTGAATTGCTCGATGCTATTGTTGGTGGCCAAGGTTTATTGCCTGTATGCACATTTAATTATTATCCTCATCAGTTAATAGGCCCTGAAGCTGATATAAGTGGAGCATTTGGCTTTTTTTCAAGTCAAATGGTCCAAGATCTATTTCCTTTAATGCAGGAAAATTACGAAGCAGATATAGACAGTCGTGAAAATCTAAAGTTAATTGATGAGATTGAGGCTAAGGCTGGTGAGCTTGACCCGCAAGCTTATGAAATAGTGCGCGATCGCTACTTTGTTACGTTTAGGGATGCCGCAGAGCAAAATAAATCAATCGTAGTATTGATCGAAGAGTAAAACATACGATTTCATTTCTCAGAGTTGCATTCATTTATTATATAGATGAACACGGAGTAATAATGCCTACAAAAGAAGAGATAAATAAATTTATTACAGCACAAAAGGTATGTAGTCATTTAGCGAAAAGCATTAAAAGTAATAGCAAGATAAAGCCAATCCCATATGCAATCGATTTTCTCGATGATAGTTATGATTTAACTTGGTACTGCGATGAATGCGTTAAAAAGTATCACCTCCCAGAAAAAGGTGTTTTCTTATACCATTTTCCAGAAGAAGATGAAGAGATAACTGCTTATGTTAAAAAGCTAGGTGATTTAGAAAGCCTTGAATTCCAAGTGAGTAAATTAAATGGCTTTAAGGTGTCAGATAATTATGATAATTCACCTTTTGCGGATTTTAGTAAAGATGAGGCTAAAAAACCGTCGCTGTTTAGCAAGACTCTATTTGATACATTGTCCGGGCTAAATGACGAGAAAGTAGAACATATGGTGGAGAAAGCATTGATGGTTCCATTTGGCACCGAGGTCAAATCTGACGAATAAAAATATGGAAATTTAGCATAATAAGCCATTAAAAGGACTTTGATATGTCAACAATAAGAATAATCCAATCAGTTGGATTGGGCGGCACAAACAATCTAAACGATGTAAAAGCTGTACAAACGGCTTTAAATAAATTACTCAAATTCATTCCTCCTACAAAATCATTAATTGTTGATGGCCGTTTAGGCTCTAGGCCAGGGCAACCGCATGAGTGTGCATTTTTTGCTCATAATGAATGTTTTCAGTATAGAATCACTTCCAATCATTCTTGAGGTGATAACATTCCGAACAAATGTAGTTTGATAAATACACTCAATTTGTTCATAAAACGTTCGCGCTCTCTCCCTGGGTGGCATGCAGGGCGATTATTTAGTCGGCACATTATTTCAAGGGCCAGCTGAAAAGTTAAAATTAGTGTCTCAACTAAAAGATCAAAATCGCTATGGTGAATGGCGACAAATGGAAAAATTGGGCTAAAGAATTAGATAAAGGTAATGAAGTTTAAGTAGAGATATTGGTAGAATATGATGGTGATAGATAGTACAACACCTAAAAGGCTAATTGCTAAATCAAAAGTTAATGGCATTCAGCAAAAGCCTAAGAAATTTAAAAGTTGAGGTTAAGATGTTTAAAGAGATTGATGATATATATAATTATATTGGTCAAGAAATGTATGAAAGACTTCCTGAATACTGGGATATTGCATTGTTAGAAGTCAATATGGATAAGATTGATAAAGCAATTTCAATAGGAGCAAGCTATATACTTAATAATACATCTAATACATTTGATTTAGATGAAAAAAATGGTGTTGTAAGTTTTTCAGATGTAGATGAGGCTTTCTATGCTCTTTATAAAATCATGCAAAAAAATGAAAGTGAAAATGATGTACCTTGGAATAAGGCGCGTTTTGAAATCACCTCAGAAGGTGATTTTTCAATTGACTTTAAATACGACGAAGATTTTGTGTGGTATAAATCGCTTGATATTGACAGCCAAGAATATGACGACCTTGATATCGATATAATTAATCAAATTGAGACCTGGGAAGGTTTACCTGAAACTGCACCGCGTTATTGGAAAAATAAATAATGCAAAATATCAAGGAGTCAGCTAACTTGATTTTGTTGGTAAAATTAACAAGGGCAGTCGCTCAAATTTGAATTATATGTCGCTCTAAACTAGGGTTAAATATCAGGGCGAGATCGTGTGTGTTTTTTGAACAATTTAATGCATATTTGACGTTAACATCTCGCTATGATCTTATACTCCCTTTTTTCGGGAGCACACCATACATATTGACCACTTCAAAGAGAATTTCCAAACTGATAATAACATTGCCATATATGGCTAGGTTTATTGAAGGGGTTTAAAGAGATTGCTAGTCAGTTACCTGGTGAGGGTAAGCAAGGGCAATTTGACCTAATCTATTATAACGAAAAGACGGGACAAATTATTACCGTTGAAGCAAAAGGTGGTGGCTCAACACTGGGCAGTCGTAAAGGATTAGATGGAAGGCAAGTGCAGCAAGGCACACCAGAATATCGCGATAGTATCATTAAAAATATGCGTAAGAAAACACAAGATGCTTTGGACGACGACCGCTATGGCAATGATAAAGCGTTCACCAAGCAAGTTGATGATTTAGCGGAGACAGTTGATAAGCTTGAAGATGCTAAAAAAGATGAGCTTATTTCATCGAAAAAAGTTAGCCAAAAATTACATAAAGATGGCTCGTTAGCCAAAACAAAAACCAGTGATTTTAGCAATACCTACACTGAAGCAGAGACGGAATACAATACATGATATCAAGACATTTTGAAGCAAAAAAAATAGAGCGTATAATTGATAAAATTAATAGATACGAAGAGTTACTGCTTAGAGGCATCAACACTATTAAAACTAAAAACTCTCAAGGTGTTTTAGGTGGCTCTATTCAAGATGCCATTGATGCCTTTGGTGATGCGGTGTTAGCTGATGTGCCCCATCAAAAAATTGTGCGCTATTTACAACATATTAAAGAGTTTGGTTGTGCCAATTATGCATTTGCTTGCCGGCAAGGTGAAACCTTTGATGTAACTATTAATAATGATACTTTTGCGTTAACAGGTGGCCCTGCGGGTGCTTATTTACATACAGATGTGTGGGAAAAAGTATTTTATGCAGCGGTAACACTGCGTGACAAAAAAGCGATAGAGCAACTTATTCAAGTACCTAAAAGTGTGTTTGATAAGGCAAACATTAAAGCTGATGCATTTGATACTGCGCTTATTAATTTAATGAAGGGTTTATTTGAGCCTGAAGCCAATATGGGGGACTTACTTGAGGCGGCATTAATTGCGGCTGACCCTAATGCAATAGCGTCTGGTCGTCGCAGTTATGTACAACATATTTTGTTGCCTTTGATGCCAGTATACCGCTGTATTTACACAGCCAACGCACAAGATGAATTTAATGAAGCTATGGTAGAGGCGTTAGAGGCTCATAAAAAATATTGGAAAAAAGATAAAAGGGAGCAGCAAGGGTGGATATCACTCCCATTGATTGCTGCTGCTAGCCATGCTTATGATATTAAAGGTTACCAGCTAACTGTTGAAACTGATTACATTCCTGATTTTTTAGTGAAAAATGACTTTGACGTGACAGCGCCGTAAACCTCAATGATTATAAAGGACCGTCTAAATGTCTACCATATTAATGAGTCAGACCCTGGTGGTATCCCTGTCGATTCATTTATACCCCTACAACTACTCGGCATGGCGTGCATGTGGCATGACATGGGTAATGAAGTAACGGTTGAAAGTGATTCACTTCCGCGTTTTTTGATTGAAGGTAAATACTTTTAACGGGTTAAGATGGAGTATTTTCGATAGTGAAGAGCAAATTAACTGTAACGATACCCTTGTATACATCTACAGACTTTTCCCGTTATACCAAAAAGAAATCGAGTTTGAAAAGCAATATGGGATAGCAGCATTATTCAAAAAGTTTGACCTTGAAGGCGTAAGCCGATAATTAGATAATGTTGGACTAGAAATAAATAGTTTTTCCCAAACTCCTAATCCATATTGCAGATCAATGTCATTAAAATGGGCGGCATGTTTTATCGTTGTAAGCTTCAACCTCTTCCATAGGAAACAAAATGCTAAAACTAAATAATTATGATTTCGAATTTGAAGAACTTTTTGAAGATGCACCTCTGGTAATTGAGGTCAGGCTTGCTGATATTAACGATCCGTTAGCTTCTCAAGAAGATAAAGAAGAAGCAGCACAAATACTTTCAAGCGAGTATCAAGAGCTTGCATATGCATACTACGTTTTAGAAAATTATGAGGAAGCTAAGTGTTATTTAAAAAAAGCAGCGCCATTTGCTTATTTAACAGGCTTTGACTCGGAACTAAAAGGACACAACAATGAGTGGACAATCCAAGAGGAATTAAATGTTGCCTTGTTGTTTGGTGATAAATCAATAATAAGCCAATTACGTGAGCATGCAGATGACTTTACAACCAGCAGCGTGACGAAGAAAGCTATTTTTTTATATGATCATTTACTCATCAAAATAGGTACAGGCAAAGCACTGTCGACAAACGAAATCGAAAATGCGCTCACTGAGGCGAAATCAACCAAAGATAAAGATGTTCAGCAGTATATTGTCCCACTAATTGAAGCCATTAAAGGCCTTAGTATAGGAGATAGTGAGTTATGGCAATCAAGCATAGACAAAGTTATTGCGTGGCACGCTGATGAGTGTAAATACGGTGACTATAAAGAAGATGGTAGAGCAGTGATGTCATTGAATGCACTTAGTATGGCTAAATTGGGTAAAGATATGCATGGCTGGCAGTGTACAACTGATTCACTTTATTTACCTTTATATTTAATTAACGATTAAATTTCTGAACACTAAACACCTAATAATAGAGAGACATTTATGAGTAATCTAATCCATTTATTTTTGGCGCAGTCTGCAAGATGTGTTCGGTCAAAGGGTAATACCCCCTAAATATAGCCACTAATGTGGCAGTGAAACCTGAAGAAGAGGTCTTATTGAAATCCGGTACGAAATTCTGAGTACTAGCTCGTGAGAAAAATATTAACGGCATAAATGAAATTATTTTAGAAGAAATTTGAGAATTATTATGTATAAAATACACTCTTTGATACTTGAAATGAGGGAAAGAGAGAAGAAAATCCCCAACGATCTTCGGTTTCCTTTTATGACAAATAAGTTGAGTGGTTCTAGAGAGCCGCATAAAACTCAATGGATGTCATCGTACTTTGTTTTCCGGATTGCAAAACCGACTCCTACAGACCAAGAGTGTAAAGGATACTATCAACGTATTAATGTTGATAGTGAAGATGATATTAATCGTTTTAGAGGCGCTTTAATCGGTTGTGCGATTGGTGATGCGTTAGGCACTACCGTTGAATTTAAAGCACCTGGTTCTTTTCCGCCCTTAACCGATATTGTTGGTGGTGGTCCATTTAATCTAAAAGCAGGTGAATGGACTGATGACACAAGTATGATGTATTGCTTGGCACATAGTCTTATTAGAACTAAGCAGTGTGATTTAAAAGATCAAATGGACTTATATTGTAGATGGTGGCAAGACGGGGTATTTAGTGCAACAGGAAAATGCTTTGATATTGGTAATACAGTTGTATCTGCTTTAAAACGTTACCAGCAAACAGGCGACCCTTTATCTGGTGATACAACTCCAATGTCTGCGGGGAATGGCTCCCTCATGCGGATTGCCCCCATTCCTATTCGTTACTTTAATAGTTTTGACAATACGATTAAGTACGCAGCGTTAAGTTCAATGACAACTCATGGTGCAATTGAAGCTGTTGATGCATGTAGATATTTTAGCGGCCTCATTTGGGGCGCGTTACATGGGATATCAAAAGATGAATTACTTGATGGGTTATATACACCTATTGATGAGTATTGGGAACAAAATCCACTTTGTGATTCGGTACTCAAGTTAATAAAAGAAGAAGAATACAAGAACAAAAAAGCAAAAGATATTCGAGCGAGTGGATATGTAATGCATACCTTGGAAGCTGTATTATGGGCATTTTTCCATAGTGATTCATTTGAAAAAGGTGCACTGTTAGCGGTTAATTTAGGTGAGGATGCAGATACAACTGGAGCAGTATATGGTCAACTAGCAGGGGCCTATTATGGTGAAAGGGTTATTGATTTTAGATGGGTTCGTAAAATAAAAGAAAATCATTGCTTCTATTTAAAAGCTGAAGAGCTGAAGGACATAATCATCTCAGAAAGAGCAATTTAAAATAGTTATAATTTAATTTATTAATAATATGGCCATTCACTCTAATTGGCCTTTTTCCAGATTTCACCTTTTATTAAAAACGACAATGACAATGACAAGGGTAATACGATGTCATCAATAAAAATACATATTATTGCAAGGGGTTGAAGACAGGGCAACCGCATGAGTGTGCATTTTTTGCTCACAATGAATGTTTTCAGTATAGAATCACTTCCAATCATTCTTGAGGTGATAAAATTCCGAACAAATGTAGTTTGATAAATACACTCAATTTGTTCATAAAACGTTCGCGATCTCGCCCTGGGGTTGAAGATGATAAGAGAGCATTTAAGAACAAAAGATTACTATAACGATAGAATTGAATTCAGGTTAAAATCTATTGAAAAAAAGGTAAGTAAAATTGAATCGGATGGAAAATTTACCAATGACGTAAAGATGAGAAATTCTTTTCGACTAGTCAGTGACTCTATGTATTTATTACATCAAAAATATTCACGCGGTGATGAACTTTCATCTCTAAAGCCAGATCTACTCAAAGCGTTAGAGTATCGTCAATGGCAAAAAAATTATGCTGATGCATTACCTGATAACGAACAAGCTGAGCGTACAGGTTGGGAAGAAATTCGAGAAGATTACTTAGAAGAATTCCTGAAATGGCTAAGTTTTGCTTACTGTTTGGATATGGGTAAGGAGTATTACCTACATATGTTAGCTTTAATTGCTAATCAAGGTCTTGACTCATTATTGGATAAAATTGCCGTTGAGATGGGAGATTTTGAACGTGAAGTATCCAAAGAATTACTTTTTAAAAAGCGGTTTAGCAAGCTTTATAAAGTTATTGAAAGCGAGCCAGAAGCACGCCCTACCTTAGTAAAGGCATATTTAGATGCTTGGTATAAGCTAGAAGGAAGCCCTGATTACCATTTAATGGACACCGATGCCTATATAGGCTACTGGTGTTGGGAGGCTGCCTTAGTCGTTAAGCTTTATGACATTGACGATAGCAGTTTTATCGATCATGAATACTATCCAAAAGATTTAGTACATTGGCAAGGTAGCTCAAATAAGTAGAGAAGTGACGATACGAGATATTTGAAAGAATAAAAAACTACTAATTCGCAATAAAAAAATGGAAGCCTGTCAGTAAAAGCATTAAATATAAATGCAAGCATAATAGTTAAAGCACTTGAGTTATAAGAGAACAAATCATGTTACGAGATACCTTAAAAAATAAAGCATATTATGATGAACGTGTAGCGTTTAAAAAAGAATGTATTGCAGAGGATGTTGAAGAAATTAAATATGATGATACTGATTCAATAGAAGTAAAAATGAAAGGCTCGTTTAGGCTAGTCAGTGACTCTATGTATTTATTACATCAAAAATATTCACGTGGTGATGAACTCTCAACACTAAAGCCAGATCTACTCAAAGCGTTAGAGTATCGCCAATGGCAAAAAAATTATGCTGATGCATTACCTGACAATGAACAGGCTGAGCGTATAGGTTGGGAAGAAATTCGAGAAGATTACTTAGAAGAATTCCTGAAATGGCTAAGTTTTGCTTATTGTTTGGATATGGGTAAGGAGTATTACCTACATATGTTAGCTTTAATTGCTAATCAAGGTCTTGACTCATTATTGGATAAAATTGCAGTTGAAATGGGTGATGTTGAGCGTACAGTATCTAAAGAATTACTTTTTCAAAAGCGTTTTAGTAAACTTTATAATGTTATTGAAAGTGAACCTGAGCAGCAACCTGAATTATTAAAAGATTATCTAGACGTTTGGTATAAGTTAGAGGGAAGTCCTGATTATCACTTGATGAGTACAGATGCTTATATAGGTTATTGGTGCTGGGAGTCTGCATTGGTAACAAAACTGTACAATATTGATGACACCATTTATCTTAATCATCCTTATTACCCAAAAGACTTAGTGCACTGGAATGGAGAGTAAGTTAATGGCTGTTAGGGATAAACGTCGAAATATTCAATATTTCGAAGAGTTAGTCACTGAATTTGAGATTAAAATGCAGCTTACACAGAATCTGTTACACCCTCTACCTGTAGTAATTCAATAGTTCCTTAGCATGGTTTATTTAACACTGTGTTTAAAAGTCAAATCTTAACATAAAACAGGCAGATACATGGATTTACAACTAACCATACAAACGACTCACCTGGGTTTTGACTATGATATAGAGCTGCATAGTTGGCATCAAAAACTATGTGCTTATAGAGTATTTAATAACACTGAGCGCAAAGAGTTATTAGAAGGTGGGCTAGGGTTAGGACTTAACTTCATCACTCAGTTTGCATTAGGTGATGAATGGTTGGCGCAAATTCCCGAGCAGTATATTTCAATCACGAATGCTTTTCCTGAGCATCAGTATCAGCTTTTGTGGCTTGCCGCTAATAGTGAACAAGCCGCGCAATTGCTATTAATGCGCCCATTATTATTAGTGCTTATTTGTGAGCAGTACTCAATTGATAATGAAAAGGCATTAGCATTGAGTCAGCTAGGACAACGCGACATTCTGAGTGAACTCGGATACGACAATTCGAAAGCCACACTCAAATTTATCGACAAGCTAACACTCAAGTTTGATAGAGATATAGAGTTAAAGTTTTTGAAAAAACTGTTAGACAAGAGAATGTGTCGTTACAAAGTTTTTAAACATCATCAGGTAATAAACTATTTGACCATAAGCCTGGATAACCGATACCCATTTCTAACCTGCACAAAATTGGGCCATGCTATAGCAAATGATAAAAGTATCAAAAGAGGGCCGTTACGTGCTTGTTTGGCTGACACCATAGCACTTGGTTTAGCGCTCGGAATAAATGAGCCTGCTAATAGAATTGGCCAGCTTTCGTCATTTGATGAGCTTGAAAGATTGCATCAACAATGGATTGATCAACGTAATGATATTGAAAGATTGGAACACAGGCCAGTTGATGCTGATGCACCATATCCACAATTGATCGCGAGTGAGCCTAACTTTCCCGCAATAGATAATTATGATGCGCTTATTAATGAAGGTATGACTCAAAAGCATTGTATTGCTGTTTATCACAATCGAATTGTATCAGGACATTATTTCGCGTTTAAAATGGATCTCCCACAAAGAGTAACCATTGGAGTGAAAGTCAATAAACGCATTGGCATACTTGAATTGGACCAAATCAAGGGAATACGCAATGCAATCGCAACTAATGAAACCCAAGAGTTAGTCTATGCATGGTTTGAGAGAGTGAAGAAAATCTATAAGCAAGGTTATGATCATCAGGTGGAGTTAAAAACTTAGTTGTCTAATTCACAAACTCTGGCTTTGGTGATTGCAAAGATGCGTTTCAACAATTTCAACATCACATCACCAGGCAAACTCGATTGTCTAACAAAGATACCGTCGTAAAACATGCACAAACACATCAAAAAAACATACCACGTGTTTTATTAAAGTCAGGTGGTGAAAACTGGCATAAAAAGCGCTCTGATGTATAGATTTGAACCTAAAAGGTAATAATTCAAAGTTGAATCGAGTTTAAGTTATTGATTAATAATGGCTTAAAGTCCCAGTCAAAAGTTGACACAAAAGTCATTTGGTTTGACAAGCCACAAACAGGTTATCAACTCATAAACACAAATATCCTATTTAACATAATATACATTGTGCGCATAGTTATGTGCAGGTCATATATGCGTATATTTGCTGTTATGTTAAATATCGAGATTGTTAGTTATTTTATGGTTCCTGTACGTATAGCGTAATTTATCGCATCAGCACGATGTTTAAAATCGTGCTGAGATTGTCTGCTTTAACTTTTTACTACTCATACGTGGCAATTATTTAATTTCAGCAAGATGATTTAAGGGTTTGTTTGCTGCACTTTGATGGCGTTCAGTCTGTGTTGTGTGTAAATACTGTGATGTGGTATCGATACTTTCGTGGCCGGCATCTGCTTGTACATGTGACAATGGACGCTGATTAATATTGATGTCGTGCGTAATACCTGTGTGGCGAATGTTGTGTGCAGTAAGCTTACGCATTAATTGGCTGTCGTGATCGAATCCATCTTTTGCTGCGTTGTCGGCTGCTAGATTGATTAACTTATCGATTTCATCTCGTATGTGTCTTATCCCTAGATTGGCATTGACGCTTCCAGATTCTCGTCCGTGGGCAGCGGCTTTGTGTCTGATAAAGATAGGATGTTGATCGTTAATGTTGGGTAAATCTGTTAAGCCTAAATATTGCCGGTATTGAACAAGGCTTTTAAGTAATACTTTGGAAATGGCGATGTTGCGTGCTTTGCCGCTTTTAGAGAATGGCACGTGAAAATACCAAATGCTTGAATGTGGGTCTTGCCTGAATTGACTCATTATGGGTGCATAACCTGCACGTGCACTGATTTCAGATATACGTAAATAGCAGCTATATAATAGTGTGATTAAAAATAAACTACGTTGATGTTGCTCTGGCTGCTTGTGGGCTAATTGCTCAGCGGTGCTGACAACATAGGACCATTGTAATTCAGTAAAAGCATGGTGATTGTTGTCTTCGTCCAGGGTGAATTTACGTTTAATGGCAAAACGGCTGTGCTTGAGCCATAGCTGTGCTGGGTTGCGCTCGGTATATTCTTCACTAATTAAGTAGCCATAAAATGATGATAATATTGCTACTTTTGTCTTTAAAGCATTGTCACTTAATTGATATGGCAGGCATTTACCAAGTTGTTTTTTGCCTATAAATGGCCGCCATTGCACATTGGGAATTCGTTCGCCGCTGGCTTTATCTAGTTTAAATTGTGCCACATTAAAGTAGCCAATTAAGTTGTTTGGTGGTGATTGACAATAATCAATGTATTTGGCGATGTCTTTGCGTGTGACTGCGATTGGTGACAATGAAACGACATCAAAACACCAATGCAAATAAGTTGTCATCTCGCTACGGTACGCTTTATAGTTGTTTTCTGACTGTTTTTGTTCAAATAACCAGTCGGCACAATGTTCAATAATGAGGCCTGCATCTGCCACTTTATCGATTGAAATGCGGGTTATGTAATGGTTAACGAATGCATTACCTTGCAATACATGATCTGCAGCGTCAAAAAGTGGTAATACTGGCGGTAGCGGCTCTGTTGTCATTACGATAGCTTTTAATTTTAGGTTATTGATTATATGTATATTATAGCCAATTATGCTTGATGCCGATAACGTTATTTATCGGCATCAATTGATGTGACTCGCTGATGCACTTAGCTAATAATGGAGGTTTGAAGGTTAATGTCTTTGTCGTATATGGTTTGTTCTGTTGACCTGGGCTTCTCGGATAATGGGCAATTTTGTTGGCACTGTGTTTTTTGACAACTCCACAGGCATAATTGCCATAGAGTTTGCTTACTGTCACGGTCTAAACATTGTAAATCGGCTGCGCATAAATGCCCTGCTTTAATCAGTTGTGCTACTTTACTGCTTTCTATCGCTACATTGATTTTGGCCATATCGCCTTCCTCATCGTCACATCATATATTTTATAATACATTGTTGAGAATGATTATCAATTAGATTGTTGCGTGTCATTATCGTTTTGTGAACTTTATCGAGCAATACGCCCTGCTTTGTCAGCCATTATTTATAAAGAGATACCTATTAGGGTTTCAATTGCAGAAAACATGGGCTGCAAACCAACCTGGTTGATATCAACGAGATTGTGAGGATTTTTTATGAGATAGCTGACAGCTGATGATTGCTTCACTCACCGTCTAGTATCAAATGCAGCCCTCACTCTTTATCGTTGCTTCATATATTATCGGCAATTTTTTAAGCTTACCTGCCCTGGTGTTATAAGGGTAAGCACTGAACATTTACGTTACCTGTTTTATCCAGTTTGTGCTTGCACTGTTACTTACACTCTATAGATGCACTATCATATGCACTATCATATGCACTATCATATGCACTATCATATGCACTATTACATGCACTATTACCTACATTCTTGCTGATACTATTAATTTGGATTATCGGCTAGAAAATCATAAATGAGGGTTCGCTGTTGATTTTGATAATCAAACATAACGAATGCCCGCCAAACCATATAATTACTGCTGCATGAGCCAAAAATAAGTGTGCCGTGTGCTTCATTGTCTGTTACAGAAGATAATGAAACAGGTATAACACCCATAAACATATCTCTCCCTTCTATTCTCATTGAAATATTAGTGATCGCTTGTGTTGATTTTAGCGTAATATTTATTGGTTTTTCGCTCGGAGTATGCACCGGATCGATCATTAAGCCGACGCTGATATCTGCAACGTTCTTGCTACATTCTCCTGTGGAAAATTGACATAATGTAAGATCTTCTGCAAAAGATGTTTGGTCTGTATTTTTTTTATTGTCACATGCCACTAAAAACATTGAAGAAATGACTAGTGTCGAGATTTTGATTATTTTATACACGAGGATTAACCTTTACTCATTAATTGATAACATTCTCTTATAGACCTTGATCTAGATCAACTTTGATGCATGTTGTGAAGTATCTTTTTTGACTCAGCTCAAGTATCATTACACCGCCTCGTGATAGAGACAATAAACTCGAGGTAACACATTGACAAATAGCTGTAAAAATAGTCAACACTGGCTAGTTTTGTAACCATTTGTCAACTTAACAGGTAAAGCTCGCTTTGCTAAATATTAAAGTATAAGTAATAAGCCGTGGAAGCATTATGATGAACCATTCCCAGTCTACAGGCGCTGATTACAATTACACTATTGTTCGCCAATTCGCATTAACCACAGTTTTGTGGGGAATCTTTGGTATGGCAGTAGGTGTATTTATTGCGGCTCAGTTAATCTGGCCACAACTGAACTTCGACACACCTTGGTTAACGTTTAGTCGTTTACGACCTTTACATACCAATGCGGTGATTTTCGCGTTCGGAACATCAGCCCTTTTCGCTACATCCTACTATGTTGTGCAACGTACTTGTCAAGTCCGTCTATTTGCGCCTAAATTAGCCGCATTTACATTTTGGGGTTGGCAAGCCGTTATTATTGCAGCTGCAATTACACTACCTTTGGGTATTACCCAAAGTAAAGAGTATGCAGAATTAGAGTGGCCTATTGATATCGCGATTGCGATTATTTGGGTGAGCTATGCAATTGTCTTCTTTGGCACAATCGCTAAACGAACTACGTCACATATTTATGTGGCTAACTGGTTCTTTGGTGCCTTTATTATCACTGTTGCTGTATTACACATTGTTAACTCAATGGTTGTACCCGTTAGTTTGACTAAGTCATACCCTATATATTCTGGTGCGGTCGATGCAATGGTTCAGTGGTGGTATGGTCATAATGCGGTAGGCTTCTTACTTACTGCCGGTTTCTTGGGGATGATGTATTACTTCGTACCTAAGCAAGCTGGTCGCCCTGTGTATTCTTACCGTTTGTCTATTGTTCACTTTTGGGCATTGATTGCGTTATACATTTGGGCCGGTCCTCACCATTTACATTACACTGCCCTTCCTGACTGGACTCAGTCTTTAGGTATGGTGATGTCATTAATTCTATTCGCACCTTCTTGGGGCGGTATGATTAACGGTATTATGACCCTGTCTGGTGCTTGGCATAAGCTACGTACAGACCCAGTATTACGTTTCTTAGTTGTTTCATTGTCTTTCTATGGTATGTCTACCTTCGAAGGCCCAATGATGGCAATCAAAACAGTAAACGCATTATCTCATTACACTGACTGGACTATTGGTCACGTTCACTCTGGCGCGCTAGGCTGGGTTGCAATGGTGTCAATTGGTTCGTTATATCACTTAGTTCCTGTGTTGTTTAATCAAGGCCGCATGTATAGCACTTCGCTTGTTAATGTGCATTTCTGGTTAGCGACTATCGGTACGGTGTTGTATATCGTAAGTATGTGGATTTCTGGTGTTATGCAAGGCCTTATGTGGCGTGCAGTAAACTCTGACGGTACGTTAACGTACAGTTTTGTTGAGAGTTTAGAAGCATCTTATCCATTCTACTTCGTCCGCTTTATCGGTGGTTGTTTCTTCTTAACTGGTATGTTGATTATGGCTTATAACGTTATTCGTACCGTTAAAGCGCCTAAAGATTCACTACCTGCTATTGCAGAAGCTTAAGGAGCAGATTCGATGAAATTTAATCATGAATTAATTGAAAAGAACGTCGGCCTGCTAGCCATTTTCACTGTTATCGCCATTAGTTTTGGTGGTTTGGTGCAAATTACGCCGCTAATTTTTCAAAAAGACACGACTGAAGCGGTTGAAGGTTTGATCCCTTACACTGCGTTACAGATTGAAGGTCGTGACGTTTATGTCCGTGAAGGTTGTTATAACTGTCACAGCCAGATGATCCGTCCTTTACGTGCTGAAACTGAACGTTATGGGCATTACTCTGTCGCTGGCGAATCTGTTTGGGACCACCCTTTCCAATGGGGTTCTAAGCGTACAGGTCCTGATCTTGCTCGTGTTGGTGGTCGTTACAGCGATAAATGGCATGAAGTGCATTTAATGAACCCACGTGATGTGGTGCCACAGTCGAACATGCCTGGTTTCCCTTGGTTAGCTGAAAATACGCTAGACGGTGAACTCACTGGTGACAAGATGACTATCTTACGTAACCTGCACAAAGGCGGTTATAAAGGTAATGATCTTTACACTGATGAAGAGATTGCTGGCGCTCAAAAAGCGGTTGAAGGCAAAACTGAACTACAAGCACTAATCGCGTATTTGCAATCTTTGGGTCACGCACTCAAGTAGGAGGCAATAATGGATTACGGTACTTTTCAAGGCATTTTAACCATTATTGTCATGGTGACGTTTGTCGGGATCTTTTACTGGGCATACAGTAAGCACAGCAAGTCGAAATTTGACGAAGCGGCTAACTTAGTATTTTCAGACGACGAACTGGCTAAAATGTCTAAAGACTCAGGAGAGCAGAAGTAATGATTATGAGTAACTTCTGGAGCATTTGGATTTCTGTACTGACGATTGTGGTCATTGTTGGTTGTTTTATTCTGCTTAAGCTAGTGAATAATAATTACACTGGTGTAGAAGAAGGCAAATCAATGGGCCACAAGTTTGATGGCATTGAAGAACTCAATAACCCGCTACCAAAGTGGTGGGCTTATATGTTCTATCTGACTATCGTGTTCGGTGTGATCTATTTAGCTCTATACCCAGGCCTAGGTAACTACAAAGGTCTGTTTGGTTGGACAAGTTCTAACCAAAGTATTGGTACTGAAAATGGTATTAAAGCCGATTCAGCAGCAGCACTTGAAGCCGCAAAAGCAGAAAACCGTTTATCACAGTATGACCGCGAAGTGGCCCATGCTGATGAAAAATATGGTCCTATTTTTGCTGCGTACTTAGCAACTCCGTTAGAAGAGTTAGTTAACAATGAAGAAGCATTGAAAGTGGGTGGCCGTTTGTTTTTACAAAACTGCGCTCAATGTCATGGTTCGGATGCGCGTGGCGGTAAAGGCTTCCCTAACCTTACTGATTCAGATTGGTTATACGGTGGCGATTTAGCCACTATTAAAACCACGTTAATGAATGGTCGTAACGGTATGATGCCGCCTAAAGGTGGTTTACCTATCGAAGACAGCGAGATTAAAGGTCTTGCTGAATACGTCATTAAACTGTCTGGTGGTGAACACGACGAAGCATTAGCTGCTCAAGGCCAAGGATCGTTCATGAAAGGTTGTTTTGCGTGTCATGGTATGGACGCAAAAGGCAACAAGTTCATGGGTGCCCCTAACCTAACGGACAATGTTTGGTTATATGGCGGAAGCCGTGGCGTTATTTCTGAGTCAATCATTAACGGTCGTGCCGGTGTTATGCCTGCATGGAAAGACATTCTCGGTGAAGAGAAAGTTCACGTTATTGCTGCTTATGTTTATAGCTTATCAAACAAATAGTTATCAATAGCTAAATATAAGGCCTCGAGATAATCGAGGCCTTTTTTTTAAGTGATTATTAAGCTGTTACGCGTTAAAATACTGCGGTAAATTTTTACACTATATTTAGGATGTATCATGTCGAATCAACCCCCTTGGTATAAACAATTTTGGCCTTGGTTTTTAATCGTTTTACCAATGTGTGCCGTTATTGCCAGCTTAACCACATTAAAAATTGCGTTAGATAATTCTGACTCTTTGGTTGCTGAAGAATATTACAAAGAAGGCAAAGCCATTAACATGGACTTGCGCAAGATAAAATATGCGCAGCAAATAGGCATGAAGTTTTTAGTTAAAGTCACTGACCAAGAGTTACAAATCACTCAACAAGGTGGTCCTGAATATCGTGCAGCGTTAAATGTCCGTTTTTATCACCCAACGATTGAAGCGAACGATTTCAGTTTAAATGCGACTGCTGATGCTAACTATGTTTATCGCATTCCTTTAGATGCTGCAATCAAAGGCCCCTGGGAAGTACGTATTGAAGGTTTTGATGCAAAATGGCGAATTCAACAACGTATCGAAATTAAAGATGACGTTGAATATTGGCTTAATTAATTTATGACCTCTTGTTTCCATTGTAATGAACCCGTTCTCACTGGCGAGCAATTTACAACCATAATCAACGGGCAAGCACAACCTATGTGTTGCCCTGGCTGTCAGGCTGTGTCTCAAGCTATTATTGATGCAGGATTAACGAGCTATTATCAGTTCCGAAGTGAGCCAGGTAACCGCCAAACCGCATTAGTACCAGAGCAGTTAACCCAATACAGCGCGTACGATCTGCCTGAAGTTCAGCAAGACTTTGTTCATAAGCAAGGTGAAATCGACTCTACCTCATTATCAATTGATGGCATAACCTGCGCTGCTTGTGCCTGGTTAATTGAACACAAACTCAAGCCAATTAACGGGGTAACCAATGTCCTGGTTAATTCAACCACACAACGGGCTATGGTGAGTTGGGATAATAGCACCATAAAATTAAGTGAAATCTTACAACTTATTAGCCAAATTGGTTATCAAGCTGCGCCTTATCAAGTTGACGAGCAAGAAAAACAATCCAAAGCTGACAGCCGAAAATTCTTATTACGACTTGGTTTGGCGGGCTTTGCTACCATGCAAGTCATGATGTTTGCCCTCGCCTTGTACACGGGTTACTTTACTGATTTAGAAGTCGAATTTAGAGATTACTTTCGCTGGGTCAGTTTAATTTTTGCCGCACCAGTCGTGTTGTATTCTGCTCAACCCTTTTATTTTAGTGCCCTGCGCAGTCTGTTAAGTGGCAAACTTAACATGGACGTTTCTGTCTCTATTGCTATTGGTGGCGCGTTTATCGCCAGTTGTGTTGCGACAATACAAGGTAATGGTGAAGTTTATTTTGAATCAGTTTCAATGTTTACCTTCTTTTTATTACTCGGGCGCTATTTTGAGCAAACAGCCAGACAAAGGGCTTCGGTCAGCTCGAGTAATTTACATAAATTAGTACCGTTAACCGCTCATTTAATTAAAGATGGCCAAACCACCGAAATAGCGGCAAAGCAGTTACGCATTAACGATATTATTTTAGTTAAACCTGGTGAAGTTATTGCTGCCGATGCTGTTGTTGTGTCGGGTAAATCTAGTGTCAATGAAGCCATGCTCACGGGTGAACAAATGCCCATCACTAAACAGTTAAACGATAATGTTTATGCGGGCACCATTAATGTTGAGCAACCCATTCAAGTAAGAGTCAATGCATTAGGTCAAGATCAATTAGTGGCCGAAATTATTCGTCTTCAAGAGATGGCATCAAATAACAAACCCGCTATTGCATTGGTGGCAGACCGATTAGCCCGGTATTTTTCCGCAACCATTTTGTCAATCGCGCTCATAACTTATATTGTGTGGTCGTTTATTTCACCAGACGATGCATTCTGGGTCACCTTATCAGTACTTGTGGCTACTTGTCCTTGCGCCCTCGCCTTGGCAACTCCTACCGCTGTTACCTGCGCTACCGCTATTTTTACTCAATTAGGCATCATCACTCGCAAACCTGGTGTGTTTGAAAAATTGACTCAAATAAATCATGTGGTGTTTGATAAAACCGGCACATTAACCTGTGGCCAACTGTCGATTGGTGAAGTTACAGTCGAAAAAAATTATTCACAGGCTCAAGTTTTGGCTATTGCTGCTGCCATTGAACAAGGTTCGTTACATCCCATTGCACATGCTTTTAAACCTTATTTTGATAATCGCTATAATTTTACTGAGCTTGAACACCATGTTGGATTGGGCATTACAGCGACTCTAGACAATCAATCAATAAAGATCGGTAAACATGCGTTTGTATTGCCTCATCAACATCAAAATGTATCGAATTCCAATAACCACACTCAACATTCGCAACTGATTTATTTGTCGATAGACAATCAACTGGTTGCGCAGATTGAAATGCTTGATCAACTGCGAATAGACAGTCAGCAAACGGTTAACCAACTCGCTCAATCTAAAATTGAGTTAAGTATTGCCAGTGGCGACAGCTCCGGGCATGTTGAATATTTAGCGCAAAAGTTGGGGATCACAGATGTACACGCGGGGTTATCACCTCAAGGTAAGCTGCAATTCATTAATCAATTACAACAAACTAAAAAAGTAGCCATGTTTGGTGATGGAATAAATGATGCCCCTGTTTTAGCGGGTGCAAATTTGTCGGTGGCCATGGGGAGTGGCAGTGCGATTGCGAAAAACAGTGCGGATCTCATTTTACTAGGAGATCACTTGTCACGGTTTAACGATGCGATTAATGTAGCTAAACAAGCCCAGCGTATCATCCATCAAAATTTATTATGGGCATTTGCTTATAACGTTATTATTTTACCATTGGCTGTGACTGGACATGTCGCGCCTTATGTTGCGGCAATTGGTATGTCTGTTAGTTCACTGATTGTGGTGAGTAACAGTTTAAGGCTTCTTAGGATAAAACTATGAGTATCATCTACGTACTAATCCCCATTGCAATGTTGTTTGTAATGATTGCCGTAGCCATTTTCTTTTGGGCGGTGAAGTCAGAACAGTTTGATGATTTAGACAGGCAAAGTGTGTCTATATTATTTGACGATGAAGCCAAAAAACCACAACAAGCTGATGATTTAGCCAATAAACCAGAGTAAACAGCGTGATTGAATATAATGTAGGTGGCGCGTTTATTGTTGGCTTAATGGGCGCAGCTCACTGTTTTGGTATGTGCGGTGGTTTAATTGGCGCATTTTCTGCCAATATACCCAACAACGGCCAAAGCAGATTAGCTAACCAGTTAAGCTTTTTATTAAGCTATAACTTGGGACGCATCAGCAGTTATACCCTCGCAGGGGCTTTAGTAGGTGGTAGCGCATCGGCATTAGGACAATTATTTGATGCCGATATCTATTTGTTGTGCTTACGAATTTTTGCCGGCGTTATGATGATATTCACGGGTTTATACATCGCGCAGATTTGGTTTGGTATTGTTCATATTGAGAAAGTAGGCAAGGTTTTATGGCGCTATTTACAGCCATTAACCCGGAAACTATTACCCATTAAACATCCACATCAGGCATTACTTGCTGGAATGGTTTGGGGTTGGCTACCGTGTGGATTAGTTTATAGCACACTCACTTGGTCAGTTGCTTCGGGCAGTGCGCTGCAAGGTGCATTGATTATGTTAGCGTTTGGTCTAGGGACATTACCGGCTTTATTTGCAGCAGGAATGGCAGCAAAAACCTTAGCGCAATGGGTACAAAAGCGTGCAGTGAGATTACTGAGCGGTTTGTTATTGGTGTTGTTTGGTTTACAAACACTCTACATTGCTTTTAATCAGCTAAACTAGTTAGTAACATTAATTTGGTTTAATATAGTAAAGTTTATACAAACTGAGAATGGGTATGACTTCAGAACTAATCAAAGCTCGTCGACCGTCAACTAGCGGATGCGCAATTCATTGCCATGACTGCAGTATGGAAGCCTTATGCATCCCTTTTACTCTTAATAATGATGAATTAGACAAACTCGATAGCATTATTGAACGTAAAAAGCCTATTCAAAAAGGCGACCTTATTTTTAAGTCTGGCGACGGACTCAAATCTCTTTATGCTATTCGCTCAGGTACCATTAAAAGTTACACCATAACCGAACAAGGCGATGAACAAATTACCGGTTTTCATCTTGCGGGTGATGTGATTGGTTTTGATGGTATACATGCGCTGCAACATCAAAGTTTTGCGCAAGCATTAGAAACCTCAATGGTGTGTGAAATCCCTTACGATACCCTCGATACCCTCGCCGGCACCATGCCAAAACTCAGACAACAAATAATGCGTTTAATGAGCAGTGAAATTATGACTGACCAAGAAATGATTTTATTACTGTCGAAGAAAAATGCCGAAGAACGCTTAGCCGCGTTTATTAATAATTTATCTAAGCGTTTTGGTAACCGTGGGTTTTCATCAAAAGAATTTAGATTAACCATGACTCGCGGTGATATCGGCAATTATTTAGGGCTCACGGTTGAAACCATTAGTCGTTTATTAGGTCGATTCCAAAAGGCTGGGTTAATTGAAGTCAATGGTAAATACATCAGTATTGTAGACCATGATGAACTGGCCAAATTAGCTGGCAACTCACGCATCGCAACTTAAAGCTAATTAGTATGATCTACCTCAAAGTTTATTTATTAGTAAACGGTAATACTATAAGCAGTTAATATAAAAACAAAATTCAACAGCTTTGGAGGTTTTATGAAGGATTATAAAAAGATTTTAGTGGTGATTAACCCTACAACTGATCATCAACCAGCATTAGCTCGAGCAGTAGAGCTTGCGAGTAAAAGTAATGCTGTCATCACTGCATTTTTATCTATCTTTGATTTCTCATACGAAATGACCTCTATTTTGTCTAGCCAAGAACGTGAAGCAATGCGCCAAGGCGTTATTGACCAACGCGTTGCATGGTTAGAAAATGCAATTAGTGGGTATAGCAGTAAAAAATTGACCATTAATACTGAAGTGGTTTGGCATAACCGCCCTTTTGAAAGTGTGATTAATTATGCGATGAAAGGGGCTTATGACCTTATTGTAAAAAGTACTCATCAACACGATAAGCTCAAAGCGGTGATTTTTACTCCAACCGATTGGCATTTAATGCGTAAGTCACCTGTTCCTGTGTTGATGGTTAAAGAACACGATTGGCCAGTGCAAGGTAAAATTGTTTGTGCTGTTAATGTTGTGTCGGAAGATGATGATCATCAAACTCTTAATGGTAAAATCATTAATCACGCCCTCGATTTAGCGAAAAAGTTCTCTGCCAGTGTTCACCTTGTGAACGGCTACCCAGGTACACCCGTTAATTTAGCCATTGAATTACCAGACTTTGATGCCAACATTTATAACAATACGGTGAGAATGCAACACGAACAACGTGTGCAATATCTTGCGCAAGCTTATAACATTCCGCTTGAGAATTGTCATGTTGAGGAAGGATTGCCAGAAGATGTTATTCCTGAACTTGCCGCTAAATTAGATGCTGAATTAGTGGTGTTAGGGACTGTCGGTCGCACAGGGTTTTCAGCTGCATTAATTGGTAATACCGCTGAACATGTTATTGATAGCATTAATTGTGACTTATTAGCGATTAAACCTGACGGATATAAATCACCTTTAGAAGATTAGTCGATTAAGAGTAAGCGAAAACCTTTACCCTGCCCTCGATTACTGGAATAATACGCGCCCTGAAACACTTGGTTACTGGGCGCATTTTTATGTCTGAAGTTGAAGTCGATACAATCGCAAAAAAAAATATTACTCGTATGAATAAACTGCAAAAACGTTTGCGCCGCGAAGTCGGTTCTGCGATTGCAGATTACAATATGATCGAAGAAGGTGATCGTGTGATGTGTTGTTTGTCTGGCGGTAAAGACAGCTACACCATGCTAGATATTTTATTAAATCTTCAGCAGCGTGCCCCAATCAAGTTTGAAATTGTTGCGGTAAACCTAGACCAAAAACAACCAGGTTTTCCTGAGCATATCCTTCCAGCATACCTAGACAACATTGGCGTGCCATACCACATTCTTGAAAAAGACACTTACTCTATCGTTAAAGAGAAAGTACCTGAAGGTAAAACCACTTGTGCGTTGTGCTCTCGTTTACGTCGTGGCACCTTATATGGATTTGCCCAACATATTGGCGCAACCAAGATTGCTTTAGGCCATCACCGTGATGACATTATCGAAACGATGTTTTTGAATATGTTTTATGGCGGTAAACAAAAAGCGATGCCACCTAAGTTATTGTCTGATGACGGCGCTAACATGGTGATCCGTCCATTGGCATATTGCCGTGAAAAAGACATCGAAGCTTATTCTGATCTTAAAGAATTCCCGATTATTCCGTGTAACTTGTGTGGCTCACAAGAAAACCTAAAGCGTGGCGAAATTAAAAACATGCTAAAACTTTGGGATAAACAATCACCGGGTCGTATTGAAACCATCTTTACTGCGATGCAAAATACTGCGCCGTCTCAAGGTGTTGACCGTCAGCAATTTGATTTTGTATCGCTCAAGCGCAATCCCGATGCAGAAAAGAAAGGTGATGTTGCAGATGCCGATTTACCGGCTTTTGATTTTGTCGACATCAGTAACAATGGCCATATTAATTTAGATATCAGTAATCGAATTGATATTGTCGCGACGTTCAAGCCGTAATGATTTACGAAGATACATTACTTATTTAATAAAAAAAGCGTTGATTAATATCAACGCTTTTTTTATTGAAATTGATTACACTTTTACATTTAAGGACGAGAGATTGCGATTCATTATACTAAAATTGATTAGTGATTAGTGATTAGTGATTAGTGATTAACGAGGGGACTGACCACATTCGGTTTTTCACTAAATGTAATGTGTGTTAACTGATTTATTTGCTCAAGGCTAAGTGTTAACTTGCCGCTCGAGGGTTGTTGCACATCATCGATAATGATAGTGGTGTCGGCAGTTAAAAATTCAAACGTAATACCGTCAATGGGTTTACGGAAATACTTCATCGGAAAACCTTGTAGGCCATCAAGTAAACGATCCATATCGATATTGAGTGCAAGTAACTCTGCTTGGGTATATTGTTGTTGAGTTGAGCGAGCCCGTACTTGCATTGCAATAGCACATTGATCCGCATTGCCTGCAACAACAATATTAACTAAGCCCCTATCCGATTTTAATTGTGCATCATATGGAATATATAAACGTTGTTGATCTGTATACGTTAAAGGATATGTTTGATTTTCTGTGGTAATACTGCCAGAGGTAATAGTGCAGTCTGTTGTCACAGGAACACTAAACGCTAACTCAACAAGTGGGTAGTTTTGTTTGTTCACTTGCTTTAGGCGATCATAAAAGCCAACGTACTCTAGTGAAACGGTTTCAGCGACGCTGCTACTGGCAACAAATGCGGCCGATAATATAAATAATCCATGACGTAGCGGGCGGTTAAACATTGGCTTGGTTTCCTGTTAAAAAAGATTTGTTATGTTTTAGCATTTCAAGCAGCTCATCAATGTATTCATCCTTTCGTTCAGAATAATTAATCAACCCGAATACTAACTTCTCTGCAGTCGGTTTTATTTTTTGTGCTCGTAAATCAGCACGTATCGAGCGAAATAGTCGATAGGCTTGATTGGTGTTTAAATTAATCATATAGGCAATAATTGAATCTTTGGGCGAATCAAATACCGCCACTTCATGGTTTTTGCCATTGTCTCGTGCTAACGGTACTAAGCCACAGCCTTGAGAAAAGCACCATTGGCCGAAAAAATTATTTCCTTCAACCGCAAAGCGCGAACTTCCCCAGCCACTCTCATTTGCGGCTTGCACCAATACCATGTTAACCGGAATAGTATCAATTCGTTTGAGTAACGGCGTTAACGTGGTGCGAGTTAATGATTTTATATCATACTGATATTTGTTAATAATCGATTGTAAACGTTCAGTATCTGTTTGGTTTAAACCAATGCCGTTATCAATTTGTTCAATCATTGCGAGTAAGAATTGGCGTTCGTGAATAATAATTTGGTTTTGTGCTTCTATAGCGGGTCGTAAGTAGTCAAAAAAGCTTTGTTTTTTTGTGTCTATGTCTTCAATATTGGTAAAATCCGGCATTTTGCCTAAATCAATATTGTGTAACTGCCCTAAAGCAGAATGCGGTGAAGAAGGCGTCGATTTGGGAATGACAAACACTCTTATAGCCAACAATGCAATAACGGCTAAACCCAATGCAAATGTCATTTGACCAATATTGCCTAACTTCAATCGTACCTACCTTATTTTGTATGGTATTAAACGGGATAATTATAACCTTAAAACCCTCATGATTCATCAAAGGCACTTTGCGATTACTCTTATTGAGTCATCATAACGCGATGATCACGAAAGCTTAAAATTAATTACACGTTAATGTCACTAAACGGTTAGAATCGAAGCTATATTTGCGGCGCGCATTCATCACTTATTATTCGCCGCGTAACATTCAGCACTCAAGGATTTGAGAACAACGCTATGTTAAATCAAAAATTAATGAATATTGATCATGTCGTAGCCATCGGTGGCGGTCATGGGTTAGGCAGAATACTTGCTGCACTCGCTTTTTTAGGTCCTAAATTAAGCGGCATTGTTGCCACCACAGATAATGGCGGTTCAACAGGACGATTAAGACAAGACCAACAAACTATTGCTTGGGGTGATTTACGTAATTGTTTATCACACTTAGCTCACCGCCCTTCTTTAGGTTCTATGCTATTTGACCACCGTTTTACTGGCGACAATGAGCTTGCTGGGCATAATTTGGGCAATGTGGTGTTACACGCGCTTGACCAATTGTGCGTACGCCCACTCGATGCAGTCAATTTAATTCGCGGGATTTTAAAAATCGAAACGCAAATCATCCCCATGTCTGAAGCATCAACTCATTTAGTTGCACTAAGTCATTGTGGCGCAAAAGTGTTTGGTGAATTAAATGTTGATGGTATGACCGAGGCACCAATCGCTTTATCTTTAGAACCACAAGTACAAGCAACATTGGAAGCGTGTTTGGCCATTGAAAAATCACAATTGATTATTTTGGGGCCAGGTAGTTTTTTAACCAGTATTTTGCCGCCACTGCTCATTCCTGAAATTGCCGAAAGTATTAGAAACTCAAATGCGCATGTGATGCTTATCGACAACTTAACTGCTGAGTATTCTCCAGCTAGTACGTTTAGCATTGAAGATAAAATTGTTTGGTTAAATCAAATTATCGGTAAAAAGGTGATTGTCGATGTTATCCAACATGGGCAGGGACAAAAAATAGCCAGTCATTACAGCAATGAAGTGCGTTTTAATCAATTTAACTTAGTCAGTCAGCACCATCCCGGCCTACATGATAAACAGTCTTTAGCTGAAGCAATTGAACAAGTATGTCAATTTCATTTAGCCCAACAACAGATCCCTGAACTTAATTAATACCGCGGAGTTCAAGGATGAGTTTCTAAACAAGAAAATTAAATCAATAAAAAAGGCTGCAAAAGCAGCCTTAATTATTATTCGATTTTTTTACAGCACTTGTGCGATAGCTTTACATACTGCTGGCATGTTGTTTTTAGTTAGGCCAGCGACGCTAATGCGACCTGAACCAACGATATAAATGGCAAACTCATCTTTTAAACGAGCCACTTGTTGCTTGTTTAAACCAGAGAAACTGAACATACCGTTTTGACGTGAAATAAAACTAAAGTCTTGCTCTACGCCTTCTGCTTTTAGACTGTCTACAAATAACGTACGCATTTCTGCAATGCGTTGGCGCATTTCAGTTAATTCTGCTTCCCACTGTTGACGCAACTCGGTGTTTGCCAAAATAGTACTCACAATTAATCCGCCATGAGCAGGAGGGTTAGAGTAATTTGCACGAATTGTTTTTTTGATTTGGCTAAAGCTGTTAATCGCTGCGCTATCATCTTGTGCTACAACCGTTACCGCACCAATACGTTCATTGTATAAACCAAAGTTTTTTGAAAATGAGTTCGCGATAAGTAACTCAGGTACCAAAGCCGATACAGTACGAAGACCTTGTGCATCTTCTTCAATACCAGCACCAAAACCTTGGTATGCAAAATCAAATAATGGTAAAAGCTGCTTGTCTAAACAAACTTGCGCAACCTGACTCCATTGCGCTAAAGATAGATCAATGCCAGTTGGATTATGACAACAGCCATGCAATAGCACCACATCACCAGCTTGAGCTTGATTAAGATCGACCAGCATCGCATCGAAATCCATGTCGTGAGTTTCGGCTTTATAATAACGATACTCTTTGACCGTTAAGCCGGCAGTTTCAAAAATATTTTGGTGATTAGCCCATGTCGGATTACTCACCCAAATCGTTGTTGATTGAGTATTTCGAACTAAAAACTCGGCAGCAACACGTAAGGCACCGGTTCCACCTGGTGCTTGTGCTGTTACTGCACGCTTGTCTTTAATAATCTGGTTATCCGCACCAAACAGTAACTCTTGTACTACCTGGTTATAAGCTTGAACACCTTCAATGCCTAAATAGTTTTTGGTCATTTCTGTTTCAAGTAAAATAGCTTCTGCTTTTTTTACTGATTTCAGCACTGGCGTTTGCCCTGCCTCATCCTTATAAATACCAACACCTAAATTAACTTTATGTGCGCGAGTATCGGCTTTAAAAGCATCAGTTAAGCCTAAAATTGGGTCCGCTGGAGCAAGCGTTACTTCAGAAAAGATCATTACAACTATCCTAATTGAGGGAAGAGACAAATTTTATTTAGTTATACCATTGTATCGACAAGCTGAGTAGTGAGATTTTTAATTGTTGGGATAAAATGACACAATCATTAAGATTAAATCAAAAATTTTAAGATAACTTCTATTTAATCGGTGATTTCGATAAAATTTTAATATAAGAAGCGCAATGTTAACTCGGTTTATGTTCTATTCGTCAATTTCTGATAGGCATTTTTTGTTAGCAGTATTTTATGTGCACTGCTTTGTGTGAATGGCGTTGAAGATATTGTGCTGAGTGTTTATAAAATGGCTCAGGGGAAATGTATTCACTGAATACAGATTTTATCGCTGACAAAATTTACACACACTGCAAAATTTAAAACCATTTTTTACATTTTGATGATTACGTTTTTTTGATAAACCACATGTATTTAGACGATTGATTACCGATGCATAAGACTATTTATCGTAAATGCATTTAAAATTAAAAGAGTTTTAACTTATTTTTAGGCATAAAAAAAGGAACCCGAAGGTTCCTTTTCTAAAGCATTTCACTAATTAATTAGTTAATGCTTCTTTTGCTTTTTCAACTAAAATTGCAAATACAACTTTGTCGAAAACAGCGATGTCAGCCAAAATCTTACGATCGATTTCAATAGACGCCTTTTTCAAGCCGTTAATGAAACGGCTGTAAGACAGACCATTTTGACGTGAAGCCGCATTAATACGAGCAATCCATAATTGACGGAATTGACGTTTTTTCTGACGACGGTCACGGTAAGCATATTGACCAGCTTTAGTTACTGCTTGAACAGCAACACGGTAAGTACGGCTACGAGCGCCATAATAACCTTTAGCTAGTTTAAGTACTTTTTTGTGACGAGCACGAGCGGTTACACCACGCTTAACTCTAGGCATTGTTTATCTCTCCTTTAATTAAGCGTATGGTAGTTGACGTGCAATTGCTGGCACATCAGACTTAGCAACTAAACATTTAGCACGTAAGTGACGCTTACGCTTAGTGCTCTTCTTGGTCAAAATGTGACGTAAGTGTGCTTGCTTGCGCTTGAAACCATTAGCGGTTTTCTTAAAACGCTTCGCTACACCCTTGTCTGTTTTCATTTTAGGCATTTCTAAAACTCCGCATTGGGACGTTAATAAACGTAAGGCGAGCAAAAGCCTCAAGAGACTTTTGCTACTTTAGGTTGCCCTACTATTTCTTTTTAGGTGCTAGCACCATAATTGCTTGACGACCTTCCATTTTCGGGAAAGATTCGACAACCGCATACTCTTCCAAATCAGCCTTGATACGGTTCAAAAGATCCATACCTAGGTTTTGGTGTGCCATTTCGCGACCACGGAAACGCAGCGTAATTTTCGCTTTGTCACCATCTTCTAGAAAACGAATCAGGTTGCGTAGTTTTACCTGATAGTCGTTTTCATCAGTGCCGGGACGGAATTTAATTTCCTTCACCTGGACCTGTTTCTGCTTCTTTTTTTGTTCTTTTTGAGCTTTCGCTTTATCAAAAAGGAACTTACCGTAGTCCATTATGCGACAGACCGGAGGCTCAGCATTAGGGCTGATCTCTACAAGATCAACACCGGCTTCATCTGCAATACTCTGAGCTTCTTTAATACTAACGATACCAATTGGTTCTCCTTCTAAATCCGACAAACGGACTTCAGGAACACCAGTGATTTCATCATTGATTCTATTAGGGGCTGGCTGTCGCCCTGCTGTTCTTTTGATCTTTATGACCTATTCCTCCAACAATTTGAGACTACGGAGCGAAATTTGTTGACGTATTATAGAGGCGAAATCTTCTAATTTTAACTTGCCTAAATCAATACCGTCACGTGTACGCACCGCGACTTCCTTATTTTCCATTTCTTGATCACCAACGACCAACAAATAAGGCACACGTCTAAGTGTGTGTTCGCGTATTTTAAAGCCTATTTTCTCATTCCTCAAGTCAAAAGATGCTCGAATACCCTGTTCTTTGAAGAATTTAACGATTTCTTCAACATAATCAGCTTGTTTATCGGTAATATTCATTACAACGACTTGCATTGGAGCAAGCCAAGTTGGGAATTTACCCGCGTATTCTTCTATCAAGATACCTAAGAAACGTTCTAACGAACCTAAAATAGCACGATGGATCATTACCGGCGTCTGGCGACTGTTGTCTTCAGCTACATAAGTAGCACCTAAACGAGTCGGTAATGCATAATCTAGCTGTACTGTACCACATTGCCATGCACGATCTAAACAATCATGTAAGGTAAATTCGATTTTTGGGCCATAAAACGCGCCTTCGCCCGGTAATATATCATATTCTATATTATTTGCGGCTAATGCTTGCTTCAAAGCTTCTTCTGCACGGTCCCACATCGCATCATCGCCAATACGCTTTTCAGGGCGTGTTGACAGTTTTACGACAATGTTTTCAAAGCCGAAGGTTGCGTATGTGTCATATACCATTTGGATACATGCACTCACTTCCTGCTGAACTTGATCATCAGTACAAAATACGTGAGCGTCATCTTGAGTAAATCCGCGTACGCGCATTAATCCATGTAATGAACCCGATGGCTCGTTACGATGACAACAACCGAACTCAGCCATACGTAATGGCAGGTCGCGATACGATTTTAAACCTTGATTGAAAATCTGTACGTGACCAGGACAGTTCATTGGTTTAATCGCGTATTCACGGCTTTCGCTGCTGGTTGTGAACATGGCTTCTGAGTATTTATCCCAGTGACCTGAACGTTCCCATAGAGAACGATCCATCATTAATGGACCTTTAACTTCTTGATAAGTGTACTGGCCTAATTTTTGACGAATAAACTTTTCAAGCTCTAGGAATATGCTCCAACCATCATTATGCCAAAACACCATTCCTGGCGCTTCTTCTTGCATATGGTATAAATCTAGCTGTTTGCCAATTTTACGATGATCACGCTTGGCTGCTTCTTCTAAACGCACTAAATGAGTTTTAAGGGCTTTTTTATCTGCCCACGCTGTTCCGTATACACGTTGCAGCATTTTGTTATCAGAGTTGCCACGCCAATACGCACCCGCAACACTCATTAACTTAAAGTTTTGACAAAAGCGCATATTCGGCACGTGCGGTCCGCGACACATATCAACATATTCTTCGTGATGATATAGCGCTGGAGTTGCATCTTTACTGATGTTTTCATCTAAAATAGCAATTTTGTATTCTTCGCCACGTTCGCTAAAAGCGTCACGCGCTTCTTGCCAAGAAACGACTTTTTTAACCACGTCGTAATTGGTTTTTGCTAGCGCAAGCATTCGCTTTTCAAGTGCTTCGATATCATCTTGCGTTAACTTGTGGTCCAAATCGATGTCGTAGTAAAAACCGTTATCGATAACAGGGCCAATAGCCATTTTTGTTTCAGGCCACATTTGTTTGATCGCGTGACCTAATAAATGCGCACAAGAATGGCGAAGGATTACAACACCCTCGTCGTCTTTAGCCGTAATGATAGCGAGTTCTGAATCTGCTGTGATTAAGTCTGTTGCGTCTTTAAGCTCACCGTTAACTCGGCCAGCGATACACGCTTTAGCTAAACCAGGGCCGATGTCTAATGCAACATCAAGAGTCGATACAGGATTGGCAAACTCACGTTTGCTGCCATCAGGCAATGTAATAATAGGCATGAAATGTCCTTGTCCAGTGGTGACCCACACGTAGGGCCACATGGTAATTAAGTATGTTCTTTTGGAACGAGAGACACGTTAATGAAATCAAGACAGTACAGGAGTCTTAGTTACCCATAAACGTAGCCTTTATTCTAAGTGATAAGCCGTTTATGGCGCAACTATATAAGGCTGAATAACGACTATATTTGATGATTTTAGAAAATATAGTTGTCCGAAGGATAAATTATGACATTCACTCCTTTTTAATGTTCTACGTTATTTATTTTTAGATACAACGAATTAGCATTGATATTGCCAGCCTTTTTTTAAACACCTCGCGGGATTCTTTGTTTGAGCTGATTTTAATCACTCGCTACACTACTGATATTATTATTTATTATTAAGAAATTCATTAAAAACCTACATTTAGAATCAAATAATTTCAACAGACATAAATCAAACAAATGGATGATCCACAATAACAGGAGGCCACTATACTGTTTATAACAACATCAGTGGGAGGTTTAAAATGAGATTATTATCGCGCCCAATTTGTTGCCCGCATTGCGGTCATCATCAACATGTCACAATCGATGCGAGTGCTGGCGATCAAGAATATTATGATGATTGTCGCATCTGTTGTAACCCCATTCATATCCGTATGCACTTAGATGAAAACCGCCGAATGATTCAGCTGCATGTCGATTCAGATGATGAACAAATTTATTAGGCTTAAAAGACAACCATTTTTAAGAGGGTAACGCCATAATGGCAACAATAATGGCGTTACATGCTTATCACTATGAGTATTAGGCATACATTAATTATTGAGTAACTGCTTTTTTGCCAATATCCGCTCAACAGTGTCGACTATCACCTGTGTTTGACTATCGATTTCGATATTAATCTTATCACCCATTTTATATTGACTTAAATTAGTCAATTTCAATGTTTCGGGAATTAAGTGCAACATAAAGCCGCTATCACTTACCTTACCTACTGTTAGACTGCACCCGTTAATGCCGACGAAACCTTTATAAAAAATGTAGTTCATCCACTGCGGGTCAACGTTAAGTTCAATATTATAATGTTCCGCAGTATTACTGACTTCACCAACGGTAGCTTGAGTATGCACATGTCCCGATAAAATATGTCCGCCAATTTCGGTTCCAAATGTCAACGAACGTTCAATATTGACATTATCCCCAACACGGGTGTTACCTAGGTTAGTCAGCGCTAATGTTTCTTCCATTACATCAAAGAAAACCTTATCATTTAGTATCTTGGTTACTGTTAGGCAAACGCCGTTATTGGCAACACTTGCACCTGTCACTAATCCCTTTGTTAACTCTGATGTCATAAGGATTTCAAAGGTGTTAAGTCCTGCAGTTTTTTGTATTGATACCACTTCACAAGTGGCTTGAACTATACCAGTAAACATATTTCTCTCGTTCCGTAATAGGCTTTTTAATGAATAATACAGGTTTTCAAATTCAGCGCTTAATAAAATTAGCGCTTCCGGTACTTATTGCCCAAGTAACACAAACCATGATGGGATTCATCGACACGGTAATGGCTGGAAGAGTCAGTGCGGTCGATATGGCTGCAGTGGCTGTAGGTACCAGTTTATGGTTGCCTGCTATTTTATTTGTTCAAGGTTTATTAATGACTTTTACGCCAGTGTTTTCTCAACATCATGGTGCAAATAATCAACAAGTGATCCCGTCTCTCATATTTCAAGCAGGTTATATTGCCATAATTGGTGGGATTGGCGTGATGATCTTTCTCGCATCTTCTACCTATTTACTTGATTTAATGCATTTAGAACCGCAATTACATGCATTAACTGTGGGGTATATTGATGCGATTTTATGGGGCGCCCCCGCTTTTGTCTTATATCAAGTATTACGTGGCTGCAGTGAAGGAATATCTTACACCATGCCTACCATGGTGATTGGCTTTGTTGGTTTAGCTGTGAACATCCCAGCTAACTATATCTTTATCTATGGAGGCTTCGGCATTCCCGCTATGGGCGGTGCAGGATGCGGCGTAGCAACGGCATTAGTGTTTTGGGCAATGTTAGCCGCGATGATTATTTATATGTTAGTCGATAAGACCTTTAAAGAACTTGGGCCTTTTAAGCAGTTTTATCGTCCGCATTTAGCCAGCATGTGGTCAATGACTAAACTGGGCATGCCAATTGCCATGGCTTTGTTTTTTGAAGTGAGCTTATTTGCGGTGATTGCACTCTTTCTTGCGCCGTTAGGGGCAAATGTTGTTGCTAGCCATCAAATAGCACTTAACTTTTCATCGATTGTATTTATGTTGCCATTATCTATCGGCATCGCTGTTTCAATCCGTATTGGTTATTACCTTGGCCGTAACCAACCTGAAATAGCAGCCTTAGTTGCCAGAGTAGGATTAGGACTATCCTTTGTGTTAGCGGTTTGCACGGCATTATTAACAGTTACATTTAGACATGAAATCGCTTTGCTCTATAACGACAACCCTGAAGTGGTTGCATTAGCAGGCAGCTTAATGATGCTGGCAGCCTTTTACCAAATATCAGATTCAGTCCAGGTCGTCGCAGCTGGCGCTTTACGCGGTTATAAAGACACCCGAAGTGCATTTTACATCACGCTGTTTTCATATTGGTTTGTGGGTATGTCGACGGGCTATATTTTAGGTTATACCAACATCATTGTTGAACCAATCGGGGCGCATGGATTTTGGATTGGTTTAATAGCCGGTTTAACAGTAGCCGCAATATTGTTTGCAATACGCTTAAAGTACATACAGAAGAAAGGATTTGAGTTTCAACAGATTGGGTAATTAGGGCAACATTTTCAAGGTTTAATCATTCATATTGTTTAACCTTGAATCAAGTTGCACAGCAAATCACCATTTAATCATAAAAATGATTTTTTTACTTGCAAGCGGTAGGCTATCCCACTTACTATAGCGACCGCTTTGAAGCAAAACGTAATTAATGTTTACTTTAAACGATACACCCGTAGCTCAGTTGGTTAGAGCACTACCTTGACATGGTAGGGGTCGGTGGTTCGAGTCCACTCGGGTGTACCACTCTTCTGACAGAGTATAAACAGTCAGTTTTTGTTAAAAGTAAACAATACACCCGTAGCTCAGCTGGTTAGAGCACTACCTTGACATGGTAGGGGTCGGTGGTTCGAGTCCACTCGGGTGTACCACTCTTTTCAAAGAGTCTAAACATTGAAATTCAAACAATACACCCGTAGCTCAGCTGGTTAGAGCACTACCTTGACATGGTAGGGGTCGGTGGTTCGAGTCCACTCGGGTGTACCATTTCTAGCTGTAATTCAATGCTTTATCTTGTTTTAAATCACTTTGATCTGTGCCCAAACCAAATTTAAAAACTACTATCTTAAAATTTATTCAAACAGGTACAACATTTCAAGCACTCAATAAATTGATATGTTTTCACGCCTGTAAAAATCAAAGCTAACATCATTTGTGCCCAAACTTGTGCCCATGTGCCCAAAGTAGTTTTTAGAAATGAATTGCTGTGACCCCTACCCTATTAATTTCGTATTCAATAAAGTGAAGGTTATTTGGTATTGTCCGTTGTATATATCGCTTTCATGAGGGAGTTAATCTTCTTCAGACTATTTGGCTGATGAAGACTTACTCTGCTTAGCTCAAGTAAATTCTAAGCTGTGCCTTTGGGTTTTGATGTTTGAACAAATGCGAAACATAGCTTAACCATTTAAAAAGAATAAATTGCTATGTTCCGAGCGCGAATAATTAATTACAGTCTCGAAAGTGACAGAGATACAAATAAAGCTGTCTGTTCAACTGCGCAAAACCGCTTCTCTTGAGTCGGGATTTATCTCTTTCCATCTCTTGATTAGTGTTGTGACGCAGGGGTTACCCGCAAGCTGATTCATACGAACCCAATCAACATCTAGCAAATCAGCAAGTAATTCGATGTCCAATTCACCTTGCAAGGTGTGCCATTGTCGGATGCTTGGCTGTCTCATTAACTGAGCTTTTGGTGAGGTTAATCCACCGACAACAAAATATCCCTTTTCTTTGTCGTACCATATGCGTTGAATACCCGGTATGTTACTCATCCAGCGTTTGATGTCGTTTAAAGGCTTATCAAAGTATCGAGATAACAAGGTATCTAAACTACCGCTGATTGATGTGTCCTTTTCCTTACCTCGCTTATCTAACCAACGCTGAATAACCTCTTTTTTTACCTGATAGTAAGTCACCTTCGTTTCATTTTTCTGATGAAGCGAAACTAATTGTTCTTGCCATAATTCAACTAGTTCGGGTAACTCACTTTCAAATCGCATTGTTGCCTTTTGGCTGGATAACACGCCATCATCACTCAACTCTTTGACAATATGGAGCAATACTTCACTATCTGGCAGCACCCAATCCGTCAACGGATAAGGCTTCTGTTTCTTGGTTAAATCCGAAAACGCATCTTCCATACCCAGTGGCAATACATTCGTTTGGTCGTAAGATGGATCTTGCATCATGATTGACACTTGTGCGTCCTTATCCTTACTCAAAACAAGCGTAATTCTTGCCGCAAATCGTCGTTGTTTATCAACTTCAGTACCGTAGTAATCCATTACGACATTCTGACGATAACTATAGGGCCAATTCTCATTCATCAAAGTGAGCAAATCATCTACAGATGTTTCGAAATTGGCCAGGTACTCATTTGTTTTCAAAGTCATACCAGAATCAGTGGGATCGAAGGGGATCAACACCGGCCTGTCGTTTGAAACCGTAAACAAATAACCATCAGTAATCACAATGGTTGATTCGTTTAAACAGGCGCGTTGCAATGGCAAGACTTGAGAAATAGGCCTATCAGAATCAATCAGTAAACGTTTGATCTCTAACTCTTTAAGAACCACTTCAAGCTTTCTAATAATCGCTTCTTTGTATGCCTTGGTATCTAATAAGTCGTAATTGTAGGTGTAATATCCACCTTCAGACGCAACGTATAGCTTTATCGGGTCATCGTCTCTTTTTGACTCGATTAACAACCCTTTTTCGACTGGGTCTCCCGTTACATCATGAGGATTAACGTTGATATGTTGAACTGCACACCGTCCAACTAGCGACTTCGTTAGTGGATAACGATCATCTTCAATACCTTTTACCTGATCTAGCAAAATCAAAACGCGGTCCGAACGGTCAAGCTTTATCCGTTCAAAGTCATTTACCGCAATTCCATCTAGTAAATCCCACGAAACATCGACGCCTTTCTGTGCAATTAGCGATTTAAATAAGTCTAAGATTTCTTCACAGGCAACAACGGCATTAACTCTTAGGTCTATAACCTTGATTTCGCCGGATATCTCAATACTTGGGAATGTTGACTTAGCCTTATTGGCCTTATGCTTTGTTTTCAACGTCAGTGGTTGGAGATTTAACGTTTTAGCTGAAAGTTCAAAACCATAGTCACGCGCAAAAAGGATGAACGCATCTTGCACTGGTTTTAACACCATAGGCCAACTTTGCTCAAACCTGGTTGGTGTAGAAAGATCCAGAAACGGACGCTGTTTACGTGAATTTTTACTCTTTCCAATTTCTTTAAACAGCGTACCTCTCGGTTTTCTTTCATGGCCAGGATACCACCTGACGAGTACCTTATTTTTGTCATAGACCCATAGAGGCTTCTTAATGCGATCTATATCATCGTCATTAGATAATGGTCTTAATGGAACATTGGTATAAAAGAGAGCAATCTCTGTGGTATTTCCATCTTTTAACTGCTGAGTTCTACAATCTAGGCTGATCGCATTGACACCGCCAGCCCAGCTATCTACTTTCAATAACGGACAACCTAAACTGTAAGCGCCTTTACAATGACCACCAAAAGCCCGTAATGATCGCATCATTAGTCGAATCCACACAGGATTTAACACCGGTGAATATTCAACGCGAACCGGAGTAATAGGTTGCAACTCAGCGTCTACAATAGACGGAGGAATATCACTTGAACTTTGCAAAGCAACATAGAGACCAAACTGATTACCATTTTTTTTCATTAAATAGGCAAACTGCCGACTGTCTAGTTCAGCATCAATACGTTTTTCCCAGGCTTTCTTCTCTTTCCACTGATAGTTGTTATTGAGAAGTGGATAGTGATAAACCACAAATTTGTTGCCTTTATCTGCATCAACCTCGCTATTCAAATAAACCAAATGAGACAGCGGCAACTTCCTCAAATCTTTATTTTCATCCATTAACCTTGCTCCCTCATACGCTGCCAAACTATTTTCGAAAACCACTTAAAGCCAGACGTCATTTGATATCCATCGCTCACCAAACAACCTGGTAGAAACAGGATTGAAGCATTCTCAACTTTTACTGGCTCCAACATTTCAGAAAAGCCAGATAAGGAACAATCTTCACCAGTCAATAGGTTCGCGATTACCAAAATGGCGTTTTCACCACGGATTTGGCGGATCTTTTCCAGCTTCTTAATTAATCCCAAAGGCGCAAATTCAGGACGTTTACCAGAAGCAAGCCATTGCTCAAAGCCTTCATCCGACTGCTCCAGAGCAGCTATAGACCAAAATTTAGCATCAACAAAAACATCCGCGTTTGCTATCTCAAAATCATATAATTCAAACAACTCATGGTTGTAGACGTCTTGTTTAGTGGCTAGCTGCTTGTCACTCAGCAGTGCGCGAATACCTTCCTCACCAATACGCCCTTGTAAAATTCGCTGAATCACAACAGGATGAAATGCAAATTGCTCTTCAATGTCGTTGGCAAACGGCTGAAACGACGTTCGAAAACCTTTACGATTAAACCAATCCGAAATGGCAGGTTGCTGATTAACAACCTCATAAAGCGTCTGTGGGTTATATTTGATCAATCCGGCTGCTCGCTTCGCAAAGAACTGCCAACTTTTTGGGTCGTACCATGTTTCACCAGTAACCTTTGTTTCCTTGGGCCGTTCAAAGCACGCCCAACGACACAAAGGCTCAGTAATGCCAAACGTATTGTTTTGCGGCATCCATTGGAGATCATGCTGCAATACAGCGCGGCCTAGTTCATGCCAAAGTCCTGAAATATCTTCGATACAACCCTTACCTAGTCGTGCATCTCGGATAGCGGAAACTAACTTGTTATCAATAATATCTACCGCAGCAGAGCCATCTTGGGATCGCGTTTTCAACAGGGCAAGAAAGTTGGAAACCGTTGCATCTTCGGAATGAGTAAGATCATCAATCAGCTGATTATTAAGGTTTGAAACCCAATTTCGGTTGTTAGTACAAACGGTTAATTGGCCGTAGTTGCGAAGATGACCTGCTACATCATCGCTTAAATGAATGGCGACATGGGGCACATACGTCCAAGCACGTTCAATACGACCAACTTGCTGCTGCACGTCAGCGGCAAGATTCTTAACGTAGTCATTTGTCCCTTTATAGAGCTTGTTTAGCTCCTGGATTTTAGCGACTGAGTTATTCATCAACGGCATAATAAATTGCCGCTGCTGCTTACGAGAAAATTCTGAACGCCTGACTAATTTTTCTAAGTTTCTGAGCTGAAAGCCAGCATGAGACATTTCGTCATCATCGTCATTGCTATCCCATGGTGAAAAGTAAAAGTGCTTACTTTCAATAATAAACAGCGACGTCAGATCCATCTGCCCTTGAGAGTCTGGCAAGGAGTAGTCCAAATTAATGCCATTGGTAGCGGATGCAGTTTGTGTCATTACCACCACGGTTCGGCCAGAGTCGAACGCCGCTTGATAGGCGTGCTCAAATCCTTCTCGCTTTTGTGCCTCTGCATTGAGTAAGCAAATCATCATGGGCTTACCGTTGACAGCCAAAGGAATAAACACATCGTCAAAAGAAGACAATACGCCTGTGGTTAAACGCTCCATTTCAAGCCAATCCGCGCTCATTCTGCTGTTTTCTGCGGTATCACTTATCAACCACTTCCGAAGGTATTTGACAGAGTTAACAAAAGCAAGATGACCTTTATGTTGTGGCTCATTCGCTGCTAAATGCAGAACGTGCAGTAATTTAAACAACACAGACTGCCGGTATTCATACTTGTAATCTGAGTGCTCAGCCTCAAAAAATGCAGCGTTCAAATGCAGTTTTGCCTCCTGAAAAACTGGTGCATTGATAGTATCATCAAAGTCGTGGATCGTGGTTTTCAGTGTCGAGCGACGCTTTTCAGATTTGTCTTTAACCAACGAGCGGATCACCGCTATTTGTAACTGCTTATCCTCGTCAGTTTGTAAATATGGAATCAGCTTCTTAAACCAATCTTCGGGGCGCTGCTCAAAGCTATCGCCCAGAAAACTCTCGGTACATTGTGGATTGCGGGCCTGTGCCACGTAACGCAAAGCGCTTTCAATCCAGCGTATATCGAAATGACCAATCCCCCTTTCGATATAAGAGGTTGCGGATAGTGCAAAAACGAGGTTACGACTCGATAACGAAACCATTAACCCTTCAGGTGTTGTCGGCAATAGTGCGCGTTTAATCTTGATCCTCAACGGGTCAATATCCGCTTCAGCTTCATCAGTGGTTAATAGCCAGGTTGTTAAGCCAAACATATTCGTCTGAGTATTAGGCAATCGGTTTGATTTGCTGAGCGCTTCTAACTCAGGCAAGCTAGTGCGAGGCAGGGAGAACAGCGATAAACTGGGTAACGCTGTGCTGTAGTAGGATGGTCGATAATCATTCGCAGGATCAAACAGTAACCGGTTTAGCCGAACAAGATATTCATAGGCTTCGGACTCATCGGTCGCGAACTGTGACAACAGCAAACTGAAGCGTCTGATATATTTCTCCATCACACGCAAAAAATCACCAACATCAACCGATACATCATCGCTTTGCTCATAACTTTTCACTTCAAAGCCATGAGGTTTTTGCTGTAATTGCAAAGGCTCACTGGTTACTAAGTGGTCTGAGCGAAACAGATATTTCCTTTCGAACGGAACACCGGATTCATACTGTTTTAAAGGCATTACCAGTGCCCTAGACTGATTCAGATCGACTCCTTTGCTGGTCAAATCCTCCTCTAGCTCCGCAATAAGCTGTTTAAGCTCACTGTAAAGCTCAGGTATAGGTTCAGCAGTAACAAACTGCATTCGCGCTAATAGGCGCTTACCGCCTTCAAGTAATTGGCCAATACACTCAGGCGGCTCTTGCACCATTTGGGACTGGGCAAGTAATGTCTGTAGAATGTCCGCTTGGTAATCAAACTCATCAACAAATACAACCTTTCCGGCCAGTTGGCCGCTCGACATTCTAACTTTCTGTTTACCGTCGTAAAAGGAAGCGAACAGCTTCTGCGTTGTTAACACCAGCAAATGTTGCTTATCATCGTGCCAGGCAATCGCCGGGAAAATTCGACGCACCCATTTATTTTCTCTGAATAAACGAAGCTTTTCTTTTGCTTGCTCCGTGAGCTCATGCGTCTTGCCATGGTGCTTACTGGCATACTTCACAGCCTTCTCTAAGGACGACATGCACCCAAGTAGCGTCCGTTCGACAAAGCCACACAGTTTTCTTAGTTCCTGCTCTTCTCGTTCGAGTAAGACGCCCATCGAATCAGGGTTTTTCTTTTTATACTCAACATTACGGGCGATGGCTGAAACGTTGTGGCAAGCACGGACGAGAGCCTCTTTATCAGCATTAGAACGAAACGCACCTAAACCATGAATATCCTCAATGGCCTTATAAGGATCGGGCAAGTCAGTTCTTTGAACACCTTGTTCATGTGGCAGTGCTCGTTGCGAAACCGCACTAACAACAGTTTCATCCTGAGCATAAAGGATACTAACGAGCAGTGGATTACCCGAGCTGTCTTTTGCACTCGTGGCACTTTCATAAATGTCATGCAGGATGTTCCAGCGATGGGTGACCAATATGGCCTGCAACCCTTTGGATTTTATAAATTCAAGGCTCGCTGGAATTTTCCCGTCTGGGCTACGATAAAGAGAACTACTTTTGCCACCACCTGTTGGGCCTTGTAACTGGCAAAAGCCAGCAATAGCATTTTCGTTCTTTGCATTAACCGATAGGGCAAGCGCCTGTTCAATCGTATGCGCAATGATTTGATTATAAGAAGTCGGTATTGGCTGACTCATCTAAATCCTCGTTAACTTGATTTTCCTTTTGAGTTTCGCCCCTTTTTTAGAAGGGGCGACAAGGTTGGAGACAACACAACACCAACAAATGACTCATTAATTCAACTCAGGCACGATTTCCTGTGACCAACTGTCTTCCATCAGCATTCTGAACGACATACCACCCGACGCTGCTTCCAACGTAAGTTCGCCAGCATCTACCGCCGTCTTGACGTGCTCAGTTAACAGCTCAAATAATCGGCGCTTGTACTCAGTGTCATCGTTTCCTTTTAAATGCTCACCCTTGGTTTCCAGTACAGAGAAGCGGTAACTGCCAGAGTTTGGCTGTTCGACGCACACCAACAAGTCAGGGTAAACCTTTTGCTTTTGCCAGCCTTGCAGGCTGTACTCGCGTTGATTCACTGCAATACGATGCCACCAATGCACAGACTCTTGCTTATCCAAATACCAGGCTGTGTCGCACTCTAAATTGTTCAGCCCATTTTGATAGACCTTTTCGAACAGGCTTTTTTCGAGTTCAGATCCATCTTTGCGGCGAAGCACCTGATCATGCTCACTGACATTAACCTCTAAGGTTTGCGCCAGTTCCCAATTTAGCTTTTCGTTATCTGAAGCGAGTAGGCGCAGGGAAATATCACCCTTGTCCAACTTAGATCTGAAAATTTGCTCCGATAATTGCGCGACCTGCTGTTTAATGTCGCGCTTCATCTCTTTCAATAGTTCAAGGCGGTTAGTAAACAAAGCCTCCTCAGAAACGCCATTACCACGCAAGATGTCTAACGTCTGCGTTAATACCCGCATGGCTTGCCATGGGTTTGGAATAACATCGGTGAGCAGCCTTACCATAAACGAGATATCTAGGCCTGCACTGGGGTCAAACTCGATGTTTTCGTGGACCGGATCGGCCAAGTCCAATTCACCTTGGTTATCCTTTGACATTTTGTAGTCGATACGGGCAATCGTGCGTTTTAACTTATCGTCCACTAACTGGAAGTTCTCAGCGTTCAAATAAGACAACGACTCCCAATCTAGATCACCCAGCACATCCCGTTCATAGTCAAACAAACGGTAGCCGTCTTTGTACCCTGCATCACGATGTAAAACCCGAGGCAAGAATATTTTCGGCAAGCTACGAAAACGCTCTCTTCGCAATAAGGTTTCTTTGCTCACTACTGCGGCGGGTTTATTGGCTTGTGAGGCTTTAACCTGATTCGCCACATCCCCCATTCCTTCTTCTTCTAAACCTTGCTTAACACCGGCAACGGCTTCCATCACATCCTGATCAAAGGTGTAGACATAACACTCATCTAAGCTTGGTTTTTGCGTCAATCGCGCATGTGGTTGACGGAGTACCCGGCCAATCATTTGGGTGATTGCCGTTTTGGCGGTCATTTTTGACAACACGGTTAACACATAAGCAAAGGGGCAATCCCAACCTTCACGTAGCGCATCCTTTGTGATGATGTATTTAACGGGGCACATTTCGCTGAGCAAATCATCATCACCCAACTCGTCTTTGTCAGACGTTTTCAGGCGAATTTCATTTTCATTTACGCCCAGTTTTTCTATCAAATATTCGCGGGCGTCTTCCGCATGCACAAAGGCTGAATCTCGTTGGTCTTTACCTGTGCGCTCAACACGGATCAGCATGATGGGACGAATATAGCGACCGGTTTCGTTTTGTAGCTGTCCGGCATCCTGTTCAAGCTCTGCCAATTTAGCGTGCGCAAGCGACAAGGTATGCTTCCACTCACTTTTGTCTTCGTTGATTAAGTTGATGGGTAACTTAATCATTTGCTCATCTTTCAACGCTTGCCCAGATACGTTCACCAGCACATTTGAGTGATGCTTACCGTTAGCATTAGGCGTGGCAGAAAGCTCAAGAATAAACTTAGGGTTAAAGCCACACAGGGTTTCTCTTGCGGTTTCGCTATAGGCTTTATGCCCCTCATCCACAATAATCACTGGGCGAACCATGCGTAACACATTTCCCAAGCTTTGTTTGACTGACACTGAGCCTGGCGCTATGCCTTCTTGCCAACCGTAATCTGAAAGATCGTTACAATCTAAATTGCGAATACTGTTCAACAGCGCCTCGTTTTTCGTGCTGTCATCCTCAACGGGAAAAAAAGACGTAAATCGACCACTATCACGGAACATGCGCAAGGTTTGTTTGGATTGACGCGCACTGGATTGCAGCATCAACAACATAACGCACAGGTTTTCGTCGGTATCTCGCTTGGTAAAGGCATCGTTCTTTTCGAGCACTTTTACGCGCCCACCCGAAGCACGCTCTAGCATTTGTCGATACGGATGCTCACGATTGGCCAACTGTTTCCAGGTTTGCTTGTAAATGGCATCCGACGGCACCACCCAGAGCACCATACCAGTTTGTTGCGTAAACAAATCCGTTTGCAGGCGCTCAACCGCGGCAACGCCAAGTAAGGTTTTACCACCACCCGTTGGTACTTTCAGGCACACATTAGGAATGGGACGCTCTAAGCCGTCAAATCTTGTGACATAAGGTGCGGGCACCAAGTGACCGCTTTTGTCTTTAAGTAGGTCAATACGGCGCTCCTGTACCAGAGCTTCCCACGTATCTTTGGCATAATCGGTTAAGCGAGCCTCTTTGCCTTTCATTTTCTGAAAAGCAAAAAAGTCTTCCGCATTTTCCTTGGTATCGGCCAGCTTTTTTAAGTAATAGTCCAGCTTATCCAGCACACCATTTTGGTAGTCTTTTAACTCCATGTTACGCCCCCATAATGCGATGGATAGCGTAAGGCAACTGGCAAAACTCAATGCGTTTTTCAGTTAAGTCCTTCTGGCTCATAAACTTCGCGACAGCAAAGACAATGGTGCGCTTTTTCGTGGCATTGTTTTTAGCTATAACCTCTACTTTGTCCGCGTTTAGTGCCGCTTCATTTGAGCGCAACCATTCGCTATCCGGGCGATAGAACAAATGAATACGGAATAAATCTGTTTCGCCGATAAAACCATCGGCAGAAGCTTTCGCGACAGTTTCTAAGGACTGTCCAGTGGCGGTATAAAACACATAACGTGCGAGCGCGTCGAATGACGGCATTGCTTCGCCAGTGAGTAAGCTTTCAATTTGGATCGGTTCCCCTAAGGTGCAATAGGTGAAGCTACCACCAATGCCTGGGGCAAACTCATCCACTTTGCGCTCACCGGTGACTGTGAGCACACCGTCTTTGAGTTCTTTTTTGATTTTGTCGAAATCTTTGCTGTGTTTTGCTTCAACTTTGGCTATTTTTTCAAGCAACTCAGCATGTTTCTTCTCAAAGACTGACCAAGTGATTTTTTCAGAAAGCAGTTCTTGCTTCTGGTTGCCTTTGAAGGGGTAGCCGTTGATTACACGGCGAACACGTTCAGCGGTTAATGTATCGGCGTAGTCTTCACACTCGACTAAGATAAACTTACGGCTGCCATTGTCTTTTTTATTAGCTTCAAGCACTGCGTGTGCGGTAGTACCTGAGCCAGAAAAAGAATCTAGAACTATTGAATTAGGGCTTGTAGCTATCGTCAAAATTCTTTCGATTAATCTAACTGGTTTCGGTGTTGCGAAAATTTCTATATTTTGGCTAAAAATAGTCTTCAGGTGTCTTTTAGCTTCATCTGTGTGGCCCGCTTCAGTAAATGGTAACCATCCAGATGCAACAACACCTTGCTTAACTTCCGACAAATAACGTTTTGGAAGAGGGGCACCGTTTCCATCTTTTCCAAAATAAATGCGCCCATCAGCTATCATCTCTTTAACTTTTTTCTCAGGGTGTCTCCAACTAGCTCCGGATGGTGGATAATATACTTGTCCTGTATTTGGATTAGTTATCGCGTAACGATCTCTTTCTCGAAACTCATTTCTGAGAAGATTATCAGAACGCCAAGGCCCCCTAGGGTCGTTGTCAGGATTAGAATAGGCATCATCTTGTTTAGAAGTTCTAGGGAGTAAATTTGGTACAAATTTACTCAGATCTTTCGCATACACGAGAACATGATCATGCATTTCAGGAATGCCTTTAGAGTCACTTGAAACAGCATACCTTTTTTGCCAAATCATATTGCATAAGAAATTTTCAGCTCCGAATATTTCATCCAAGACCATTCGTAATCGATGCTGCTCATTATCATCAATTGTGATAAAAATAGATCCTGTCTGACTTAAAAGTTCACTGAGCAAAATAAGCCTCGGCCACATCATGCAAAGCCATTTGTCATGACGTTCCATATCTTCTTTATCAACGGGATTGGCTGACTTTTTCAGCCATTCCTGCATCAATGGTGAGCGAACGTTGTCGTTATAACACCAGCCTTCATTACCTGTGTTATACGGCGGGTCGATAAAAATACAGTCTACCTTACCTGCGTGAGTCGGTAGTAACGCCTTGAGGGCTTCGAGGTTATCGCCATGGATGATGAGGTTGTCGTCCAATGATGCCGTATTGCCTTCCTGCGGTAACGATTTATCCGCAACCACTTTTAGTTCACGAAACGGCACACTCAGGTGGTGTGAATAAACAAACTGCTTACCTTTAAAATCCAACGTTGGCATCGGTATTCCTTAAATTCTTATTTAATTCGGATGATTAAGCTTTTGTAATAAAAAACGGTTGTCTGGGTTGTGCTCATCATCTAAGTGACATAACCCGGCGCAATTGCAAGGTTTTGTACCCCATACAGCGCGGCTCGATTGTTTAACGCAAGCTGACATTGGCTGGTTGATAAACACGCGGCCTCGGAACAATCGACGTTCCAAAGCCGAAGCAAGTACCCCGCAGTTGCAGCTCTAATCTCAACCTTTAGAACGCCACCCGTCATGCCATAATCCAGTTCAATCGCTTCGCTGTGCTCGATGCGTGGGTGCGGTACTAACTCCAACTCAACAAATCGGTTCCATTGCCGGTCTTGGGTTTCGAGCTCACTTTCTTTGATAACAGAGGGCGACAATATTGAATCTTCAAGAACAACACCTGCTTTAATTCGGGTCAGTACAAAGTCACGGAATTCACCATGCTTGCGGTCAAACCCACGAACATGCCAACGCAGCCCGTTATCCACCAGCGTATGCGGTACAATTTCACGCGTTGTTTCACCGCTCGATAACGACACATAGGTAATGCTCAAGGCTTTGCCTTTGTGTATGGCCTCGGTAACTTTCGCCACTATCGATAAGCTCGGCTTGTTAAGGTGATAAGGCGCTTCACACGCAAGAGGTGGTTTTACCTTTCCAGTGAAGCCATCTCCGTAACCTTGGCTAATAGTCGCCAGCGTTCTCACTACGTCATAGTCGAACAAGGGTTTAAATGCTTCACCACGTTTATGCAACTTGAGCTTTTGGTCATACTCAATGTTGCCTGGTGCAAGCTCTCTGTACATTGTGAAGTCTTTCGTTGCTTGTGCGGCCGCTATGCTGAAGCGATCGACTAAATCCGCCCGTACCGCTTCTCCCTTAAACAATAAGGTGAAATCGATATGGGCAATGCGATCCCTGGTTGCTTGTGGCAACTGCGCTATCTGCGAAAGCCTATCTGGCTTCGCCACTACCGTTTGTTTCAGACCATCATTTGTCATGCGTCTTGTTTATCCAATTCAACCAGATTCTTAAAACTCTGTTTATAAAATACGGTCAGACATTGCTTAATCACATTGAACGGCATGGCATAAAGCTGCTCTTTATCCGCAATGACTAATCAATCTCTACTGGTTGAAGCTGGACAGATGGCCATAAACACTGAATAGGCTTCAACCTAATTAATTTTATTAGGTATCATCCTATCACAAATTATTTTGTAGGGAAGACTAAGCGACAACTTTATGATCTTAATTGCAATTATCGCTCAGTGCTTGTGATTAAATGTCATGCTCTTGGTCTTATTGATAGCAGATATCAATGCGCTTACCGAGTAATCAGGTAACACAAAACAGCGATATCACTTATATTATTGCTATGAGATATTCCACGTCCTATAGCAAAACACATCAGAGCGCGTAGTTCGCTAACCTGCCCCGCCAAACAACTACTGCCTGCACAGACCTTAGGACGTTAACAATTAAAAAATCGCCAATGAGGCGAACACTTCACCTGAGTAAATCGACTTACTTATTAAAGTTTTTAGAAAGTGAATGCAAATCACATGGGAGGAAAAAAGACAAATGATTGACCGCCTATCGAGATAAATCTAAAAAACAAAAAATCGTATCAGTCATTTAAGTATCAATAACAATTTAAGGCTTAACATGCTCAATGATGTCTTCAACTTTACAGTCAAAGTAAATACACAAAGCATCAAGTGTGCGTGTGGTTGTTGAATAATTGGTATTAGAAGACATTTTAGAGATAGCAGCCTTGTTCACACCTGCAGCCGTAGCAACTTCATCAAGTGTGATTTTTCGTTTTTCTATTGATGATTTTTTAGCTATTAATTCTTTTAGGTTATATTTAATCATGTTTTTATATCTAAATATTATCAAAAGTATCCTTGCAAGAAACTTGAAGTGTGGTTAAATTAGCTTAAGTTTCTTGTGAGGATACAAAATGAGTTTACAGCCAAAAACACTGCTTACTGCTAAAGAGCTTTCACCACTCATAAAATTCAATCCAGATTACATCAACAGTAAATTGAAGGACAAGGTTTTTTTTGAAGGAGTTCATTACATTAGGCCGTTTGGATCACGAAAAATTTTTTATGTGTGGGAACAGATAGAAAAAGAACTGTATCAACATACCAGATACCAAACTCAAAAGGTCATTATTCCTATGGCTAAGGGAGGTATTTGTCATGGCTAGTATCAGATCCCGTAACCAAAAACTTTTTTTTGATTTTTACTATCAGGGTATTCGATGTCGTGAACAGACGTCTTTAAATGATACCAAGCTTAACCGAAGTCGGTTAGAGGGTGTGTTACGTAATATAGAAGCTCAAATCCGATTGGATCGCTTTGTTTACTCAGACATCTTTCCTGATAGTAAACGTTGTGAGGATTTTAAAAAATATGATGACCAAATCAAGTTAGTCAAGGAAAGTGAACCAGAACCGACAGAGCATTTACTGTTTAATATTCCCACTTTTAGTCAATTCGCTAGCGAATGGCTTGCTGAAAACCGAGTTCATTGGAAGATTAGCCATAATAAAAATGTGACTATGATTTTTGAAAAATATTTAATCCCTGAGTTTGGTTCATTTAACCTAGACCAAATAACACGGCCACAAATTATCAAATACCGCGCGAGTATTATTCAACCTAAGCGAAAGCATTCGAATAAGCTCAGTAATGATTGGATCAATCATGTGATGACACCTTTGCGTGGCATTTTAAATGAAGCAGCTATGCGCTTTGACTTCCCTACTCCGTTTATCAATATCAAACCGTTAAAGATTGATAAGACGGCTATTGAACCGTTTTCACTGGCAGAAGTGCAGTTTTTCTTGTCTAGAGTACGTGATGACTTTAAAGACTATTACATTGTGAGATTTTTTACCGCAATGAGAACGGCTGAAATCGATGGACTTAAATGGCAATTTGTTAATTTGGACCGAAACGAAATTTTGATCCAGGAAACGCTGGTTGACGGAAATGTTGAAACACCTAAAACATCGGCGTCTTATCGCAGTATTCAATTGTCTCAACCTGTTGTGGATGCACTTAAAAGACAGCGGAAAGTCACTGGCAATAAGGATTATGTATTTTCTAATGCCAATGGCAACCCTCTTGATCATCGCAACGTAACAAAACGTGTTTGGTATCCTGCATTGAATGAAATGCGCTTAAAAAAACGGCGCCCATACCAAACTAGGCATACATGCGCGACCTTATGGTTAGCCGCAGGAGAAAACCCAGAATGGATTGCAAAACAAATGGGGCATAGCACGACCAAAATGTTATTTGAAGTCTATAGCCGCTATGTACCCAACGCGACAAGACAAGATGGAAGTGCGTTTGATCGTCTTATTGAACAAGTTAATTTTAATACCATGTTGGAGAATGTTGATGAATAAACCAATATTTGTCTGGGTTAAAAATATTCAATTTGGTGCACATCTGCCTACTGCAAACTGTGAATTTATTTCATCCAATAACGTTGTTAACGCAATTATGACAGCAGAAACCGCCAGGAACTGTCAGTTTACTCATGGTCTGGCACAAATGGTAATAGCACACGACTATCAAGGTAATACTGTGGTGTGCTGTCAAACCTGTGCACATTCAATGCACTGAAGGGCAATTTATCAAGATGGTGAATTTTTCTCACAATAAGAATGAAGGGCTGGTTGGTCGATTTTTGAAACTGCTCAGTTTTGTGTCGGTTAAGGAGCTACTGCCTTTCGTCGTTTTTATCCTAAATAATGAAGAAGTACTTAAGCTATTCATGCGCTCTGAAGCCAGTTTTAAGCATCATCATTGCTATCTTGGTGGCCTATTTGAGCATAGTATTGAGGTAGCTGAAATGACTTATCAAAATGCTAAACATCTAGGTCATTCAGACATAGAGTGCCAAACAGGCCTAGTTGCGGCGTTATTTCATGATATTGGTAAAATCTACCCTGCACTCAACATGAACAATGAAAAATATTGTTCAGGCCCCCATGAGAGCTATACATTTGCCTTACTAGCTAAACCGCTAGGTGAATTAGGGAGTCGTAACAGCCGAATATTTTCGATGTTAACCGAGCTTTTAGCCGGGAAACCATACGGACACAAGACTCGCTACCCAATTGAACATGTATTAAAACAAGCGGATCGAAGCTCTGCCGAATCTAACTATGCCAAAATTCAATTTGACGCTCTACCGTCACATTATTACTTTACTAAAGTAAATGGCAACGTGATGTATAGACTCGTAAGCGGTAAATAAACCCCACATACTCAATCATAAAAATAGTTGTCATAGTACCTCACCAATTTAAGGAGGCACTATGTCATCACAAGAATAACACCAGTATTGGTCTTCATTAATCGAGCAGCAAAAACAAAGTGGCATTAGCATCACTCAGTTTTGCGCTGAGCAGAACATAAGCTATCAAACCTTTTATACATGGGCCAAAAAACTCCGAACACAGCCGGAGCCACAACGATTGCAACCCATCATTGTGACCGATACATCCGTCGTGAGTGAAAACGTTGTCACGCTAACCCTTGCAAATGGTTTGCGTGCTCAGTTGCCAATTCATTTAAGCGCTAGCCAAATCCAGCATTGGGTTGCTGCCCTACAATGACACCATCTGCTCAAGTTTATCTCGTCACGGGTGTCACAGATATGCGTAAGTCTATCGATGGCCTATCGCTTATCGTTGCACAACATCTTGAAATGGACCCGTTTAGCGAATCCTGGTTTATTTTTTGTAATCGTCATCGAGATAAACTCAAAATCTTGTTTTGGGACACTAATGGCTTTTGGCTTTATTATCGGCGGTTAGAAAAAGGCACCTTTAAGTGGCCAAAGCCAACACACGATGGCGCACTACATATCAGCAAGGCCCAGCTGAATTGGCTGTTATCGGGGTTATCTATCGAGCATCACAGAGCACATCGACCAATAACTAACCTAACAGTGTGATCAAAAAGGCGATCACATTTTTATGCTTGAACGATCCTTTTTCGCTGTCACAATAAGGAGAAATGAATACAAACTTCGCTAATAATGACAACACTTCCTGATGATATTGAGCAACTTAAGGCCATGGTACTGCAGCTGCAACAAGCTGCTGACATTGCACAGGCACAAGCGTCATTAGCCAAGGAAGAAGTGCTTGTTGCTCAAGAAGAAATCACCGAGCTTAAAACACAAATCCAGTTGTTAATTGAGCAATTAAATTTAAGTCAATCTAAGCGGTTTTCTTCTAAGAGTGAAAAAGTCGCCAAAGGCACCTTCAACGAGGCCGAGCAACAAGATATTGCTGAGCCATCAACGCAAACAACAAAGAAAACAGGCCGTAAACCGTTACCTGAAGCGCTAGAGCGTGAAGTTATCACACATGAGATTGACTCGCCTTGTTGTGAATGCTGTCAGTCTCCATTACACCAATGCGGCGTCGAAACCAGTGAAGAACTTAAAATTATTCCACAAAAAGTGACGGTTATCCGCCATGAACGGGTAAAATATGCCTGTCGCCAGTGTGAAAAAACACAAACAAGTTCACGCATTATCACCACCCCTAAGCCACCCAGTTTAATCCCTAAAAGTATTGGTAGTGCCGAGGCATTTGCCGCCGTTGTGACGGCAAAATACGTTGATGCACTTCCACTTTATCGCCAGGTGGATATATTAACCCGCTCAGGTATTGATATCAGCCGAGCGACCTTAGCCAATTGGTGTGTGCAATTAGGCATGAAAGTACAGCCCATTATTGATGCAATGCAGTCACAACTGCTCAATGAAAAGCTGATTTGTGCTGATGAAACCACCGTGCAAGTGCTTCGTGAAGAAGATAGAAAAGCCGAAACTAAATCGTATATGTGGGTGTATCGCAGTGGTGAGTTTGTCCAATCGCCTATCGTGATTTATGACTATCATCCAAGCCGTGCTGGCCGTTGCGCGCAAGCGTTCTTATCAGGTTTCTCTGGGTATTTGCTGACAGATGGGTACGGTGCTTATGGCACATTAAAAGATGTCACCCATGCTGGCTGCATGGCACATGTGCGTCGAAAGTTCACCGATGCACAAAAAGCGAGTGCGTCAAAAAAAGCAGGTAAGCCCGAAGTTGCACTGAGCTATATTGCCAAACTCTACGCCATTGAAAAACGCTCCAAACAACTCAGTGCTCTTGAGCGACAACAATTAAGAAAACAAGAAGCGGTACCAATATTAGCGGAGTTTAAAACCTGGCTGGAGAAACAACAGGTACTTCCCAAAGGATATCTAGGTAAAGCCATTACTTACGCCCTAAACCAATGGCCGAAATTATTAACTTATCTTGATGATGGCGATATTAGCATCGACAATAATGTCACCGAACGAGATATTCGCCCGTTTACAACGGGGCGCAAAAACTGGATGTTCTCAACGTCAGTCAACGGCGCGCATGCCAGTGCGAACTTATACAGTTTAGTGATGACCTGTCGCGCGAACGATATCAGTCCATATTATTACTTCAGGCACTTGTTTACCGAGTTGCCCAAGCGTCTACCTACCGACGATTTGACCGATTTAATGCCGTGGAATGTTGATCTAAGCAATATCGATTAACGCTTCACTGCTTCATTTACCGCTTACATAGACTCAATAGCTCTAGCTAAATCAAGGAGGCTTGAAAGGATGAGCATATTAATGAGTAGCGTAAAGGAGTGGGCTGAGAAAAATTTAAGCTCATTGAATATTGTTAGATAAAGTTCTCTTTTAATCGTTGTTTTATACAAATGATGGGCAGAAAATAATATTGGGCATTAGCAGTTAATCTACAACTCACTCGATGAATAATCAATTCGACTGAAAAGAATTTAGCTTAAATTTAATCTAAATGATATCAATCACTTGTTAAGAAATGAGAAAAACCGCTTCGAAGGCGGCTTTTTAAAGAGTGGGATTATCCGAATATTCGACTCAGGTAATAGAGTATACTAAAGGTCGCTAAAAGAGATAGCCCGATGATAGTAAAAGACATTGCTACTGACATATTACCCTCTTACGTTATGTGGTTCCACTGCGTCTTGTAAAAAGCATAACAGCAGTCATCAAACTCCGAAATATCTGTTGTAATAACCCCTGCTAGTTCAAGATGTATGGCAAGCCAATTTCAGGTGATTACTGCAACTTACTTCATGGACTGCTCGTCTTTATCTTCAGCTTGTTTAGCCTTGAATGAATGAAAGATAATGATGTGATAAATACCCAGAGTTAAAGCACCAATGATGACAATGCCTATTGAAAACAGGGCGAGATCGTAACTCAAAAATTCTGAAATCATCATTTACCTCATTGACATGGATAGGCCCATTAAGCTTTAAACATTAGGACTAAACATTGAGTGCTAGTACAGTTAAATTGCTCACCCCATCGAATAAAACCTATATTCTGGCACAAATCCAAGGTGGAGACGAATTCCACAACTGAATCCAAGCAGGTACTGCGCAAGCTGTCATTGGCCTGGCTATACCGAAGCCTTGCGCTTTATAACATCCCATCTTGAGTAATTGTTCACCATGTTCTTTGGTTTCTACGCCTTCAGCTATCACAGAACGACCAAAAGTCTTCGATAATTCAATAATACTTTTTACAATCGCTTGATCATCCATATCTTCTAACATGTCAATTACAAAGGATTTATCTATTTTTACAGCATCCGTCATCAACTTCCTCAAATAACTTAAAGATGAATACCCCGTACCAAAATCATCTAACGAAAAACATATCCCATATTGTTTACATTGATTAATAACGTCAGCAATATGCTGAGTATCTTTTATAATACTGGATTCTAGGATCTCAAATTCAAGTTGACCTGCTTGAAAATTATTGTTGAGAAATAAAACTTCATTTAATTGTTTTATAAAATCTTCATGTTGAAGTTGTAATGGACTGACATTCACACTTATTGGTATGGTTATTCCTATGCTGCGCCATTCATTGAGTTGTTTTATTGCCTGGTCAATTACCCATTTACCTAATTCAATTTCCATGGATGAACCTTCAATGTAAGGCAAAAATCGAAATGGTGGCAAAAGACCTTCTGTCGGATGCTGCCATCGAATAAGTGCCTCTAAACCTATAATTTCATTAGTTTTCATATTTATTTTGGGTTGGTAATATAAAACGAACTCTTTGTTATTAAACCCTTTGCTTATGTATTCAAGTTCTCGGTACTGTTGCTTTATGGCTACATCATTTTCAAAGTCAAATTCATGTATGCAATTCTTTCCCTGCTCTTTAGCTCTATACATAGCCTGATCAGCATGTCGAATTAGTATGTCAGCGTAGCTATCGTCTTCAGGATAAAAAGTTACCCCAATACTCACTGTGACTGACAGGAGTTTATTTTTTATAACAAAATTTTCTGCGATTGATGAAAGAATTCGCTGCAAGATATCTCTTGCTTGTTGGTGACTGTCTAAATCATCAAGAATCAAAACAAACTCATCACCGCCAAATCTTGCAAGAGTGTCATGTTCTCGTATAACTGTTTTAAACCTATTTGCAACAAAGCACAGAAACTCGTCACCTATGTCATGACCATAGGCATCATTTACCTCTTTAAATCCATCTAGATCTAAGAAGGCTATTGCTATATTTTTATTATATCTCTGAGCTTTGATAAGCGCTTGTTGCATTCTGTCAGCGAGTAGATTTCTATTTGGTAAATGTGTCAATTGATCATAGTTTGCAGCATACTTTAATTTCTCATTGACTTCTTTTAATACCTGATTGCTTTTTTCAAGTTTGCGTTGATTATTTTTTTCATCGCTAATATCTTGAAAAATACCACTTATTTTTATAATAACACCATCAGAATACGTTATATTACAGGTCGTTCTAACGTCAATAAGTTGTCCTTTTGTTGTATAAGTCTCAAGCTCTAAGTCATATTCTTTACCAAGTTTAATTGCTGCATCAAAAGCATCTTGAAAAATCTTTTTCGAATCAGAATGTAAATAACTTACAACCAGCTCGATAGTAGGAGTAAATTCTTGAGGAGCAGTTTCATAAATTCTGTAAGTTTCATCTGTCCAAATCAATTCACCATTATTTAAGTTGAATTGCCAACCACCTAATTTTCCTATCCTTTGAGATTCTTTTAATAACTCGGTTGTGGTAGCTAGTAATTCTTCCTGTCGCTTACGAAAATCAATTTCTTGGTGTATTCCAATCATGCGAGTGGGTTTACCATCAGCATCCCATGAAATAGCTTTACCTGTAGACAATATCCACACGTAATGACCATTTTTGTGTTTTAAACGAACTTCTAACTCACAAAGGTCACTTTGACCTTGACAGTGATAATCAAAATTTCTAATTGCCTTAGGCAAATCATCTGGGTGAAGTACATCTATCCAAGTTTGGTAATCAATTGGCATTAGCTCAGATAAGCTATACCCTATAATTTCAGCCCAACGTTCATTACAAACAAGACCATTTTTCTCTACACTCCAATCCCACACCCCGACTTTGGTCGCATCTAAAACTAACTCTTTAACCTCTGTGCTTATCTTATTTTCGTGCATGGTTTATATACTTTTTAACAAAAGTGTGGATTGAATCGGCTTTAAAAAGAACAATTTTTTTGTTAATTGATCAGAGTTCATATTCCTGCTTTCAATATTGATACAAAACTTGGTGAAAAAACGAATAGTTACTCCACAATATAAGATAGACTTCAAAAATGTCAAATGAGGCGGCTTGGGTCTTGGATAATGTTAGGTATAAGAATGTAGGCCTATCGTCATAGGCAGTAACAACGCGCATTTAAACATTAGGTGAATTACCTGGCCCAGGATTTATTGTTAATTGCTATTCTCGATGTAATCAAAACATATCTAACACTTTATCGCAGGTAAACTTTTCCAATTTGTCGTGTACTGTGGTGTGAGTAAATCACGTCGCATCGACCATTTTTGTTCTATCCCTTGAGCGGCTAAGAATAAGGTATCAGTGCCATAACGCTGGTTAATGTCGTCTAGGTTTTGCATCAATGCAGGATTGGCTTTAGATGAATTAAACATGTCGAGTTGAGTGTGTTTTTGAGCGCTTAAATCAAGCAGCCCTATCCCCATTCGGTAATATCTCACTCCTGGCCTAAAAAGTCTTGGTGCCGCCATGATCATTGCCTGGGTTAACTCTTTTGTACAATTTGTTGGGCAAGGAAAAGACACCAACACTTTAAAGTTTGCAGGATGGTCATCATAGGGTGAATTACTCGCAAACATCATCATGGTTTTACAGTGTGATCCTTGTCGTCTGGCTTTTGCAGCAGCAATACCAATATGTTTACTCAATGCTTGCAACAAAGAATCGTAATCTATAATTCGCTCACCAACGCTGCGAGTCGAGAATATTTGCAGTTTATCTGCCCTTGCCTCATCCCATTGTTTACAAGCCAGTCCATTTAATTCACGTACAGTTCGCTCGATTTCAATACTAAATTGTTTGCGGGCTAACCCTGGAGGAATATTGGCAAGCTCTAATGCGTTTTTTATATCCATCAATGCTAATTTTTGACTAATACGACGACCAATGCCCCATACATCATTGACATTCATGGCACGTAAAATAGCCAATCGCTCATCTTCATTGTCAATGACGCATACACCTTGGTAGCCAGGCAATTTTTTGGCTGCGTGATTAGCTGCTTTTGCCAACGTTAAAGTTGGCCCCATCCCCACACACACGGGTAATCGAGTTTCTTTCCAGACAGCGCGTCTAATGAGCTGACCTTGACTTCGCAAGCATTTAATTGCTGGATAGCATTGTTTAAATGACAGAAAGCTTTCATCAATGGAATAAATATGTTGCTCTGGCGCAAAACGGCCAATAATGTTCATCATTTTCACGGATAAATCAGCATAGAGTTCATAGTTGCTTGAGCAAGCAATCACTCCTAAGCGCTGACACATGCCTTTAACTTTGAAGTAAGGAGAAAACTTAGGTATGCCAAGTTCTTTGGCTTGCCGATTTGCAGCCACAATACAACCATCATTGTTACTTAATACAATAATGGGTTTACCACGCCAATCAGGCCTAAAGACTTGCTCTGCACTGCAATAAAATGAGTTAGCATCCACCAAAGCAAACATGTTTCACTCTCCTTACTTACCAGCCAGTAACGGGCTTTGTCGATGGCACCGTATTGAGCGGATAACCACGCCTTCAATACTGAAAGAGTCATAATCATTGATGGGTTGAGGCTGATGATTTTCATTGGATGACAGTAGCTGTCTGCGAGGTTTATCAAGGATTTTGCATACAAACTCACCATTGAAATTAGCCACTATAACATCACCATCTCGAACCGTTTCATGCCTGTCCACTATCAATAAATCACCATAGAAAATTCCCACACCTTGCATCGAATCACCAGTGGCCACACCAATGAATGTGGCACTAGGATGCTCTATAAGTAGCTCATCTAGACTTAATGCTAACTGTAAATATTCTGAAGCTGGAGATTCGAAACCAGTAATACCAGCACTTGCATGAATAGGGATAATGCGCATATTTATAACCACTGTACATTTGTACAGTTATTTTATGCGATCTAATTTTTATTGCTAGATCTTTAATGTTTTTTTCGCAGAAGGAACCTCTTCAAAAATAAGACCAGCATAAGCCAGTCGTTATATCTATCTGATTATATTATTTAAGTTTCTATGGTAATCTCCCCATTTTTAACTGAGATCAAAAGTAGATATTTAGGCCACTAGTGCCAGTTTTTGCTTTGGTGGGACACCACCAATTGCTGTATTGGGTCTTTCATTGTTATAAAACCATAGCCATTG
>NZ_JCAYNV010000015.1:0-134825 GCF_059758055.1 Shewanella sp. MF05956
GGCTGCGTATTCTACGCTTTCCCGTCTCGGCGTCAAGTGTTTTTTCAAACTTTCTTTTCGCCTTGAACTCAGTGTTAATAACCACTTCATTCAACCTAACCCGGTGACCGCTTTCGCTGTCTGCCGTGTCAGTGGATGCGCATTATAGGCACCATGAGATTTAGTGCAACCCCTTTTTTGGCTATTTTATTGAAAAAGGGTTTAAGCGAACACTAATCAAACAAAAGCGTGTATATCCGGTTAAAAAGCCAACATAACAGCCAGTATTCTTATCTAGATATGCTTTTCTTGTTGTTGTATTGCCTAGGTTTCGCTGATGAAAGGTTTGCGGTTTAATTATTGATGCGCCGTTAATATGCACCTTTGATTAACTGCGGGCTTCGCTCAATACAACTAACTCTGCCTCCATTGCGCGGTTATTTGTATAACCATGAGTGAGGTTTGATCCAATTGGCATCATGTTTATACACACTCAATAGTACAAAGCTGTTTATCGCGATGAGTACAAAGCTATTTTAAGCGGGATTAACGATAATACTGCGAGAGGATGGTAAAACGCTTGAGACCCTAGGATTTGTTACAGGCCGATGAATAACACTTTTTGTTAGCGCTATTCATCATCAAGATAAAACAACGTTACTGCTATGGGTAAGTGGCTATTCAGCTTTATCTTTAGTCGATGTTGATTCAATGTTGTTGATGTCGCCTTCATCTGCACTGTCTCGTGGCTGCTCATCTTTATTACTGCTTGCGACTGTGTCACCAAGAACGTGTTCTACTTTTAACTTTTTAATGGTTTTAATCGTAATAAATGGCCCTGACAGTGCGTATAGATAAAAACTTAAACATAAGATAATTGCAGGTTCCACTGATATCACGACAAAAATACCCACCAGCAATAGCATCACAATAAAATTAACTTTACCTCGCCAGTCTACTTCTTTGAATGAATGATACCTAAAGTTACTCACCATCAATAACCCGGCCAATGCTGTGATAAAAGCTGCGATATAGCTAATATCTGTTGGATCGACTTCATATTTACTGCCGCTCCAGATACTTCCTGCAATTAATGCTGCAGCAGCTGGACTTGCAAGCCCTTGGAAATAGCGTTTATCAGCGACACCCACTTGAGTGTTAAAACGAGCTAATCTTAATGCTGCACATGCACAATAGATAAATGCAGCGAGCCAACCTATTTTACCTAAATCTTGCAAAGCCCAGTTATACACGAGTATCGCAGGAGCCATACCAAAAGACACCATATCTGCCATGCTGTCGTATTCTGCACCGAAATCACTTTGTGTATTGGTGAGCCTTGCGACTCTTCCGTCGAGTCCATCACAGATCATTGCAATAAAGATTGCTATTGCTGCTAATTCAAAGTGACTATTCATGGAAGCTATCACCGCATAGAAGCCAGAAAACAGGCCTGCTGTGGTAAATAAGTTAGGTAATAAGTAAATACCTTTATTTTTTGCTGTTTGATTTGATGAATTTTGCATACACTTTAAACAATATCTTTTAGATGTTGGATTTATATTCAAGATAGCATATTTTGAATCAATCAAGCATAGCGTCAATTTAGCCTTGGGAACTCACATGGGAATTTTTCGTTTAGTTACTAGTTTAGCCGTACTCGCGTTTAGCTGTTCTTTGTACTCCGTCACTATATATACCTGGGTAGATAAAGCAGGCGTAGTGCATTACAGCCAACAACCGCCAAAAGATGTCGATGCCAAGAAAATTTTCACTGAAGATATGGAACCGGCAAAAATAGGGACAAGTACACCTCAGAGAAAAATGGAACAAAAGCCTGAGGAGTCTGAACTAGCCAAGTCTGCAAAAATCATTAATGAAAAAGATAAACAACAAGCCAATGATATTTGTGAGAGTGCTAAGCACAGCTTAAATGTACTAAAAACGCACACAGATTTAAGCCAACAAAACAAAGAAACCGGTGACACTTCAAAGTTGACCGAAGAGCAAAGACAAGCAGCGATAGCTGAAAACACAGAACGAGTTAAATTGTTTTGTAAGTAACCTAAAATGTTGAACGTTAAAAAATCAAAAGGGAGCGCAAGCTCCCTTTTTGTTTTTACTTTTGTTGCATTTGATATTAGTGATTATTGCTCAAACACTAACTGACCATTAACCACATCAACGTTAATCATCTTACCTGGCAACAATTGACCGCGAAGTAATTTTTGCGCTAATGGATTTTCGACTTCCTGCTGCAATGCACGTTTTAATGGACGCGCACCATAAACAGGATCAAAGCCCGCTTCAGCAATGAATGACAGTGCGGCATCGGATAATTGGATATCAAACTCTTTTTCCACTAAACGTTTGCGCAGTAGTTCAAGTTGAATACTGGCAATATGCTTAATATTGTCTGCATCTAATGGATGGAACACCACAGATTCATCGACACGGTTTAAAAACTCAGGACGGAAGTTTTGCATTACCACTTCCATTACGCTCTGCTTCATTTCATCATAAGTGGCTCGACCAAAGCTTTCTTGAATTCTGTCGGAGCCTAAGTTAGATGTCATGATGATAACGGTGTTTTTAAAATCAACCGTACGACCCTGTCCATCCGTTAATCGTCCGTCATCTAACACTTGAAGCAGGATGTTAAACACATCTGGATGTGCTTTTTCAACTTCATCAAGCAAAATAACCGAATAAGGTTTACGACGAACAGCTTCTGTTAAATACCCGCCCTCTTCATAACCAACATATCCGGGAGGTGCACCCACTAGGCGTGACACGGTATGTTTTTCCATGAATTCAGACATGTCGATGCGCACCAATGCAGATTCAGTATCAAACAAAAACTTAGCTAACGATTTACATAACTCGGTTTTACCGACCCCGGTTGGACCGAGGAATAAAAATGAACCTATTGGACGTTGTGGATCTGCAAGCCCAGCACGACTTCGACGAATTGCATTAGACACTGCATCGACAGCTTCATTTTGGCCGATAACACGTTCATGCAATGCGTCTTCCATGTGCAATAATTTTTCTCGCTCGCCTTCAAGCATTTTTGATACCGGAATACCGGTTGCTTTTGAGAGCACTTCAGCAATTTCAACGTCAGTGACTTTATTACGCAGTAAAGTCATGTCTTGCATTTCAGCTTGTGATGCTAAATCAAGCTGCTTTTCAAGCTCAGGGATCCGTCCGTATTGCAATTCAGACATACGAGTTAAATCACCTGCACGTCGAGCAACTTCCAAATCCATTCGAGCTTGCTCAAGATCGGCTTTAATATGTTGAGTTCCAGCTAATGCCGCTTTTTCGGTATGCCAGATCTCATTCATCTCAGCAGCATTGATTTCGACTTCTTTCAACTCATGTTGTAAAAAATCTAAACGTTTGCGGCTGGCTTCATCAGACTCTTTACTGAGTGCTTGTTCTTCCAACTTAAGTTGAATCGCACGGCGTTCTAATCGGTCAAGCGCTTCGGGCTTAGAATCTATCTGCATTCTAATACTTGAAGCCGCTTCATCAATTAAGTCGATTGCTTTGTCGGGCAATTTTCTGTCAGAAATATAACGATGTGACATCGTCGCTGCAGCAACAATGGCAGGATCGGTAATCTCCACATGATGATGCAATTCATAACGCTCTTTTAATCCACGTAAAATGGCAATCGTGTCTTCAACGCTAGGCTCATCGACAATCACTTTTTGAAAACGACGCTCTAGTGCGGCATCTTTCTCAATATATTGGCGGTATTCATCCAGTGTGGTTGCGCCGACACAATGTAAATCGCCACGTGCTAAGGCAGGTTTTAACATATTGCCCGCATCCATTGCGCCCTCGCCTTTACCGGCGCCGACCATGGTATGCAGTTCATCAATAAAGAGGATGACTTGACCTTCTTCTTGAGACAATTCATTTAATACCGCTTTTAAGCGCTCTTCGAACTCACCGCGATATTTAGCTCCCGCAATTAACGAGCCCATGTCTAATGATAAAACACGTTTGTTTTTAATCCCTTCAGGGACTTCACCATTCACAATACGTTGAGCTAATCCTTCAACAATCGCGGTTTTACCAACACCAGGCTCACCAATTAACACCGGATTATTTTTCGTGCGGCGTTGCAGAACTTGAATTGTGCGGCGAATCTCTTCATCACGGCCAATCACAGGATCTAACTTTCCTTGCTCAGCTCGCTCGGTTAAATCAACGGTAAACTTTTTCAACGCTTGGCGTTGATCTTCTGCGTTAGGATCATCCACTTTTTGGCCGCCGCGCATGTCTTCAATGGTTTTTTCCATTAATTCTTTGCTCGCACCAGAATCTTTTAGCGCTTTTGACAGCGCATCGTTACCTTCTAATGCCGCTAACACAAATAGCTCTGATGAAATGTATTTGTCTTTACGTTTTTGCGCCAGCTTGTCGCACAAGTTAAGTAAGCGGATTAATCCTTGAGATAATTGAACATCTCCGCCTGTGCCATCTACCTGAGGAAAACGTTCTAATTCTTGAGTAACGGCAGAACGAAGCGCGCTAACGCGGATCCCTGCTTGCGTTAACAGTGGATGTATTGAGCCAGAATCTTGATTTAATAGCGCCATCATTAAGTGAATGGGTTCGATAAATTGGTGATCGCGCCCCAAAGCTAATGACTGGGCATCAGAAATGGCAATTTGAAACTTATTAGTCATACGATCGAGTCTCATATAACCTCCTAGGATCTGATACTTATTGAGTGGGAAATTAATTCAGAAATGAATAATCTGTTAACTTAAAGATGGGGGCAATTAATGTGATTTCAAGCTTAAAACTTAATCTAGATCAATAAATCGTTTGTTTTTTGAACTTAAACGCATTGTTAAGGTTTTAGCCAAATAAACGAAGCCATACGGCCGGTTTGTTGATCACGACGATACGAAAAATAGTTAGGGTCATTAAAAGTACACACATTAGCATTGAATACTTGCGACACACCCATTTGCGATAAACGTAGCGTTGCAAGACCAGCCAAATCAGCAAGATACTTATTATGGTTAAGCATAAAGTATCGCGAAGCTTGAAGGTGTTTTTGCATAAAAGCATCACGCACTTCAGCGCCGACTTCAAAAGCATCTGGTCCAATTGCTGGGCCAAGATAAGCGATTAATTCCGCCCGGGGGGAACTAAATAAGGCAACCGTTTGCTCAATCACACCAGCGCAAAGACCACGCCACCCAGCATGCACAGCTGCAACTTCAGTACCTTGTTTATTGCATAACAACACAGGCAAACAATCTGCTGTCATGACGACACAAACATCACCTACTTTATTACTGTAACTTGCGTCTGCTTTGATCGGTGAAAGACTTGTCGAATCGATTAACGATTCATTTCGTGCTAGATGCGGCATATTCACCACATCAACACCATGCACTTGGTCAAGCCACAATGGTTCGGTCGGTAACGCTAGTTGTTGGCATAACGCAGCACGATTAGCTAAAACATGTTGATGATTATCACCAACATGCAACCCTAAATTTAAACTGTCGAATGGCGGTAAACTATAGCCGCCATGTCGATCAGTCATCGCAATTGCGACATTATCGGGTAAGGACCAATCGTGCTTAAGCACTATAAATACTCGATAGGATTTAACAGAGTATCTTCACGCAATGCTTTTGTTAGCTCAACCATGTCATCAGGGATCGGCGCATGCCAAGTCATGATTTCACAGGTAAATGGATGAGCAAGTTCTAAACGTACTGCATGCAGCGCCTGGCGGTTAAAGTTTTTGAGTAGATCAAAAAACTCTGGGCTGGCATTTTTAGGGGGTCTTGGACGACCGCCGTATACTGGGTCGCCAACTAAAACATGACCAATATGTGCCATGTGCACACGAATTTGGTGAGTACGACCGGTTTCAAGACGCAAACGTAAACGAGTATGAGCACGGAATTTTTCAGCAACACGGTAATGTGTCACCGAAGGACGACCACCATGAATTACCGCCATTTGTGTCCGTCTTGTCGCATGACGTTCAATAGGTTCATCAACCGTGCCACCCGCCGTCATAGTGCCAAGAACCACGGCTTCATATTCACGTACGATATCGCGCGCTTGCAATGCTGCAACCAAATGAGTTTGTGCTTCAACCGTTTTAGCCACAACCATCAAACCTGTTGTGTCTTTGTCTAAACGATGGACAATACCGGCTCTTGGTACATGTTCAATATCGGGGCAATGATGCAATAACGCATTCATTAATGTGCCATCGGCATTACCCGCACCAGGGTGAACAACTAAACCCGCTTGCTTATTTACAACAAGAATATGATCGTCTTCATAAATAATATTTAAGTCGATATCTTGCGCCTTAGCACGCACTTCTTCTTCAAGTGTGGCTGCAACTTCTATCAACTGAGACTCGAAAACCTTTTCCCGTGGCTTGTCGACTGTGATACCGTCAACAGTAATTGCACCAGATAGGATCCATTCCTTGATGCGTGTGCGCGAGTAGTCAGGGAACAAACCAGCTAATGCTTGGTCTAATCTCAGACCGGTTTGTGTTGCTGTTATCTCGCTTTTTAGATTAATCTCTTGTGTCATAGGAACCGTACCCCAGTTTAGGGGTCCAAAGTGAATGTGCTATCTGTTACAATCGGATGTTTTCTATTTTACCGTGAAATGGAAAAATTCTTAACAACAACTTAAAAAGAATTGAATTCAAGTATGTATAAATTTGCCCAAGGTGCCGCCCTAGTATTACTTTCACTGGCTTTAACAGCCTGTAGTAGCAGTCCAGAAGAAGATGAATTTGCAAAAAAAGCATCTCCTGATCAGCTCTATACTCAAGCAAGAACATCAATGGAATTAGGGAATTACTCTAAAGCCGTGCGTTCGCTTGAAGCGTTAGATTCTCGTTATCCGTTTGGTCCGCACAAAACTCAAGTTCAATTAGACTTGATTTATGCGTATTACAAAATGGACGACGCTGCCTCAGGAATTGCTAACATTGATCGCTTTTTACGCCTCAATCCAACGCATCCCAATATTGATTACGTGCATTATATGCGTGGTTTGACCAATATGCAGGCAGATAATTATTTATTTCACGATTTAATGAATATCGATCGTACCGATCGCGACCCTAAAAATGCTCAAGATGCATTTAAAGATTTTGATCGCTTGATTAAATCTTACCCAAACAGTAAGTATGCGGCCGATGCACAGCATCGCATGCAGTTTCTGAAAAACCGTTTAGCGCAGTATTCTATTCAGGTCGCTGAGTATTATATCAAAATGAACGCATGGAGTGCAGCTGCAGTGCGTGCGCAAAACGTAATGGAAAAATTCCCTGGTACACCCGCAACAGAACGTGCATTAGAAATTATGTCTGAAGCATATGGTGAATTAGGCCAAGAGAAGTTACAACAACACATTAAAATGGTGATGAGAACTAACTTCCCAAACAATGAAATGTTAACGAACTAATCGAAGTTAACCTTAACATTGAATACTAAAACGCTCTTAGGAGCGTTTTTTTATGTCTGTAACGACATTGCCTTTGTCATAATCTATTCAGAACATCTCGTAAAACAGTCATTTTTATTCCAATGACGATAAATGCTTCAACAAAATATATTTGAATCGTGGAAAATTTTTTTCGTGATTCATACCACACAATGGATAAATTAACGCCGATACGGGCAAAATACGTTCAAACGAATCGATTTTTAAGATAAATAGTAAAAACCAGTTGACTCAACAGGCCAAAACCCTTTAAATTGCGTCCGTCGCCCGAATAGCTCAGTCGGTAGAGCAGAGGATTGAAAATCCTCGTGTCCCTGGTTCGATTCCGGGTTCGGGCACCATATATACATTGGTGGCTAACGCGACTAATAAAAGATTACAAAAAGCCTCGCATTGCGAGGCTTTTTTGTTTTTAGCGATTAATGTTATACCAGTACAACCCAATTACATTGGTTCGATATAATCCACCATCAACTGCACTGTCTGGTTACCACGAAACTCATTCACATCAAGCTTATAAACAACTCTTGCCTGCTGGATCGTTGCGTCTGGCCAAATGGCTAAATCGATATTAAACGCAATACCATCGAGCATTAAGGTGCCACATGGCGTTTCAAGCAGTAATTTTAAATGCTTCTCACCCACAATACGTTGCTGAACCACTCTGAAAACACCATCAAATAACGGCTCTTCAAATGATTGCCCCCAAGGGCCAGCATTACGTAATACAAATGCCGTATCTAAGCTCATCAACTCTACAGCCAACTCACCATCAGACAATAACTCACCGGTTAACTGCTCATAATCTAAAATATCTCGCACGGCATTATCATACGCTTGCTTAAACAGCTCAAATGCATCGGCTTTAAGCGATAAGCCTGCCGCCATAGCATGGCCACCAAACTTAATGATCATTCCTGGGTGCTGGCTATTGATGCGTTCAAGTAAATCACGCATGTGTAAGCCTTTAATTGAGCGAGCCGACCCTTTAATTTCACCTTCACCAGCATCGGCAAATGCAATCACAGGACGATGGTAGCGGTCTTTAATCCGTGATGCCAAAATACCAATCACACCTTGGTGCCAATCTTCTTGAAATATCGCAATGCCCCACGGTAAATCATCTTCATTAAGCGACACATTCTGTAAACTCTTAAGCGCCTCTTGTTGCATGCCGGTTTCCAGTTCACGACGCTCTTGGTTTAAGCCATCAAGCTCAGCAGCCATTCTTCTGGCTCGCATGATGTCATCACATAATAGCGTTTCCACCCCTAAGGCCATTTCATCTAAGCGCCCTGCAGCATTCAAACGGGGGCCAACAGCAAAGCCAAAGTCAGCTGCCACCATTTTTTCAGGACTGCGTTTGGCCACCTCAAGTAACGCAGTGATCCCCACACGACAACGGCCACTTCTTACCCGCTGTAAACCCGCATTAACCAATATACGGTTATTGGCATCTAGCGACACCACATCAGCAACGGTGCCCAGCGCAACAATGTCTAATAGTGTGCCTAAATTTGGCTCAGCAATATGATGTTGTTGATACCAATTGCGTTGTCGTAACTCTGCCCGCAATGCCGACATTAAGTAAAAGGCCACACCGACACCAGCTATAGACTTACTGGCAAACTCACACCCTGGTTGATTAGGATTCACTATCACATCAGCATTAGGCAGTGTTTTACCCGGTAGGTGATGATCGGTTACTACCACCTGCATGCCAAGCAACTTAGCCGCAGCAACACCTTCAATGGATGAAATACCGTTATCCACAGTAATGAGCATATCTGCTGCTTTTGAATAGGCCACAGCAACAATCTCAGGACTTAGGCCGTAACCATAATCAAACCGATTAGGGATTAAATAATCGACTTTTTTAGCGCCCATCATCCTTAACGCCAACATACATACGCTAGTAGATGTTGCACCGTCGGCATCAAAGTCACCGACAATTAATATCGACTTCTCAGCCGCGATGGCATCAGCAATTAACACTGCTGCCTCAGACAAGCCTTTCATGGTTTCAGGACGAAGTAACTTCGTTAACACTAATTCGCAGTCTGCCTCTGTTACACCACGACGAGCATAAAGTTGCTTTAAAAAAGGGGGTAATGCAGAAGGTAAATGCGAATCATCAACCTGAGGACGACGGACTATTTTGTGTGACAAAGAGACAACCTTATTCGAACAATGAATCAATCAGCTCAGTTTTTAATATGATAATTAAATAATAAAATCACGGCTTAGCTTGTCTGACTCACTGACATAAATTGAATTAAAATGAATAACAAAAAGGTGAGCCTAGGCTCACCTTTAATTTTACGCGGTTAATAACGGCAGAATTAAAGACTTGTTTCAATGGTCCGTAACAAGTCAGCAGGTGATTGATATCCTGGCACCATAGTTCCGTTTTCTAACACTAACGCAGGAGTACCATTAATACCAAACGACTGGCCTAACTGATACTGCTTTGTAATATCGATATCACAGCTTGCTGCTTTAACATTGCCACCATTTTTAGCTTCTGTCATCGCTTTAAGCGGATCTTTTGCACACCATACCGCTTGCATTTCATCAGCGTTTGCAGAGGGTACACCCGCACGCGGGTAAGCTAAATAACGAACGGTAATCCCTAAATCGTTATACCCTTGCATTTGGTTGTGTAACTTACGGCAATAGCCGCAATCAACGTCTGTAAATACGGTAATAACATGTTTTTCATCTTTGGCTTTGTAGACCAACATGTCTTTTTCAAATGGTTTAAGCATTTCTAAACGCGGACCGGCTAATGCAGCCTCGGTTAAGTTTTTCATGCCCTGTTCTAAGTCGTACAAGTTTCCGTGAAATAGCTTAGTGCCATCTTTAGTCACATAAAGCACGCCACGGTCGGTCAACACTTGATAAAGACCATCGACAGGAGAAGATTGGATCAGCGAAACATTCACACCCAAGGTGTCGGTCAGTTTCTGCTTTAAAGCAGATTCGTTTGGTACATCAGTTGCGGGTGCAGCAGACACAATAGGTGCAATAACAATACTGACAGCGAGGGCAAATGCTTTGGTTAACTTCATGATAATTCCTAAATTACACGGGTTCAAAATGTATAGACCCGACTTCGTAAGCAAAACTTACAGATTTAATTAAATGAACGCAACAAATACTCAAAATCTTAAATGTAAGGATTTGAAACCTCACAAGGACAGCTAACCACGGGGATGATGCTGACTATGCAGTTGCTGCAATCGCACTTTAGCCACGTGAGTATAAATTTGCGTCGTTGATAAATCACTGTGACCGAGCAGTAACTGTACCACACGTAAGTCGGCACCATGATTCAATAGATGAGTAGCAAATGCATGGCGCAATGTGTGTGGCGACAAATGACACGAAATCCCAGCCCGAGAAGCATAAAGCTTAATACGATGCCAAAAGGTTTGCCGCGTCATCATTTGCCCACGCCGAGATGGAAACACAACATCAGATTGCTTCATATGTAATAATTCGCCCCGAGCAAAACGCATATATTGCTCAACTTCTGCTACCGCTAACTCTCCCAGTGGCACTAAACGCTCTTTGCCCCCTTTTCCCACCACCCTAACTAACCCTTGGCGTAAACTAATTTGCTCCATTGTTAAGCTTACCAATTCGGTTACCCGTAAACCGGTGGCATAGAGCAGTTCTAACATCGCTTTATCACGGCATTCGATTGGGTCGTCACTGCTAGGCTCAGCCAGTAAACTGTCGATTTGAGCTTCTGACAAAGAATCGGGTAACTGACGCGCTAATTTGGGAGATTTGATAAGCGCGGTAGGATCTTCACTGACCAACGCCTTAACCAACAAATAACCGTAAAATCGACGAACACTACTTAACATTCTTGCGGTGCTGCTTTTAGCAAAATTTTGCTCAAACCGTGCCGTTAAATAGTCGCGCAATAAACCTTGGTCGACAGTTAATAAATCAACGCCTTGAGCTAACACGAAGCGCTCAACATGTTGTAAGTCAGTTCGGTATGAAGCCAAGGTATTGTCACTTAACCCTTTGGTTGACCAAAGGTCATCTAAAAATTGGTTAATTAACGGATTGGGCTGATATGCAGGTTTAACCAAAATAAAGTCTCAAACTGGGTAAAAAAAACGACGTTAGATAAAATATCATAACGTCGTCTTATTGTTTGCCTTTATTCACTTACAGTGTGAACGTTGGCCCATGGCTGTCGCTAAATTTTACGCAGTGGCAGCATTGTTTTTAGGTAAAAATAAACACACTAAAGCTGTTAGTGCTGTAGGTAATAACCACGCCATGCCTTCTTTATGCAATGGCATAAAATCTAGGAAACTCATGTCCATACCGGCAGTTTGTAAGCCGTCAAATATACCAAAAAATAGCGCCACACTTAAAATAACCCGATGCGAAAACGCAGGACGAGCAAAACGCTCCGTTAAAAATGTTACTAATACGAGGGCAATCGCCACCGGGTAGATGGTCATTAATACCGGAATACTGATACTGATTAATTGCGCCAAACCAACGTTTGCAACAGTGGCACAAATTGCGCTTAAAACGACGACTAACAGTTTATATGACAAGCTAGGCATGAGTTCATTGAAAAATTCAGAACATGCTGTTACTAAACCTACCGCGGTGGTTAAACAAGCCAAAGTCACCACAATCGACAACATTAACGAGCCGATACTGCCAAAATGATGGGTAACATAGTTTGTTAATATTTGACCGCCGTTATCAGCACCAATCGCAAAATCACCCGCTGAGGCACCAAGATAAAATAGAGATACATAAACAAAAGCCAAACCACCTGCGGCAATAAAAGCGGCTCTGACTAGGTATTTCGTTTGATCCGCCGCGTCGTTAACACCTTTTTTACGCAGCAAATCAATAATCAACATACCAAACATCAACGATGCCAGGGTATCCATGGTGTTATAACCTTCAATAATCCCTTTGGTGAGTGGGCTATTGATGTATTCGCCAACCGGTTGATTAACTTCAAATCCCGGTAAAATAATCACTGAACTGGCTAAACTGACTAATAACAAAATCAAAATAGGTGTCAGCACCTTACCCACGTTATCCAGTAACTTACCTGGAAATAACGACAAGACCATCACGATAGAGAAGAACACTAAGGTGTAGATAAGTTGGGCGATATTAAACTCTTTACCACCTAACATCATGAGTGCATCAGGATTGGAGATAAACGGTCTGGCACCAATTTCAAATGCAACCAAACCCGTACGCGGGGCAGCAAATGCAGGGCCAATAATGATGTAAATCGCAATTGCTAATGTTGTGGCGGCAAAGGTTGGCAATAACGCCATCACTTTACCGTTGGCTTTTGCTACGGCAATCAAACCAATCAGTGGCATACCCACCGCGGTAATCAAAAAACCGAGCATGGCAAACGACATATTCTCGCCTGCTAGCATTCCTGCGAAGGGAGGAAAAATTAAGTTACCTGCGCCTAAAAAAAACGCAAAGGTCATAAACCCTAACCCTAGCGTATCGGTAAAACTCATCTTGGTTGTTTGCACTACTCGCCTCTTTTTATTGTTATGTTTTTTAACAAACCTAATTGATTATGCGTTAATTAGCTACTCCCGAGCGGAATGCCACTCAGATTTGTAAAGTTAAAAATACACTTTTAAATAGTAAAATCTGCTTTAACAATGACCAAAAACGAGCACTAAGCCCAGTTATAGAAGCCACATCCTTGTCAAAATGGCTTAACTTAGACTTTTTACTCAATTTTATTGGTATTAAGTGGCCAAACTAATATCAAACATCGCTAGACCACACAAGCTTTGGCCGCTGAAATAATAAAAATAACCGTTTTATGCTGAATTTATGTCAACACTTGTGTACATAATAGCCAAACCATCATATTTACATCATTTTTGTATAACATAATTTCAACGCTTAATTGTGGTAGATCATTTAACCGACGACATCATAATCCAAAGCGATTATGATCTCAGTTAACGATTTCATTAACCAATCCATTACAGCTTACCTATGTCTTTTACGTTTAAACAATTCCATATCGATGATGAACAATGTGGTATGGCAGTCAGTACTGACGCCGTTATTCTTGGCGCGTGGGCAGAACTCACCCAATCTCAGTATATTCTTGATATTGGTGCTGGCAGTGGCTTACTCAGTTTAATGGCAGCCCAGCGTAGCCCTGAGCAGACTCACATTACTGCAGTCGAGTTAGACACCGCGGCAGCTAACGCCTGTAAACATAATATTGAACAAAGTCCTTGGCCGCAGAAAGTCCAATTATTTCATGGTGCAATTCAAGACTACCAACAACAATTTGATAAAAGTATCACGCCTTTATTCGATCATATCATTTGTAATCCGCCCTATTTTGAACAAGGCACACAAGCCAAAAATAGCGCCCGTGCCGATGCAAGACATACCAATACCTTGTCTTTTGCAGAGTTACAAAAAGCAATCAGTCAGTTGCTTGCACCTCAAGGCAATGCCAGTATTATTTTACCGCAACAAAGTTTAGCGAGTTTTATTCAGCAGCTCGATGGCCATGGTTTGTTTGTCGCAAAGCACCTTGAGATAATCAGTGCAGAAGGCAAATCGCCAAATCGTTCAATTTTGGTGATACAACATGCCTTAACAACAGAGCGACAAACATACGAAAACACCAGCAAAACACAATATCTACAAATGGCGATACGTAATGAACAATCGGGATACAGCCAAACGATGATAGATTTATGCCGCCCATTCTACTTAAAGCTTTAGCCTGTTGATTAGGTCAGTTATAATACTCAACTATTTTTCAGCGAGACCAGCGCATGCAATTTGAAGATTTCCAGCTCGACCCTAGCTTATTAGAGTCACTCAGGGCCATGGGACATAACACCCCAACCACTATTCAACAGCAAACCATTCCATTGGCCATGGATCAGCGGGATATTTTAGCGCGTGCGCCAACCGGTACCGGTAAAACAGCCAGTTTTTTACTGCCAGCGTTACAACACCTTATCGACTTCCCTCGCCGCTTTGAAGGCCAGGCGCGTATTTTGGTATTAACACCAACACGCGAATTAGCCAGTCAAATTCACCGTTATGCGAGCCATTTAGCGACGGGGCTTGATCTTAATATTGTGATTATTACTGGTGGGGTGCCGTACGGCCCACAAGAAGAAGCGCTTGAAGATAACGTTGATTTATTAATCGCCACGCCTGGTCGATTGATGGAATATCTAGACAAAGATAAGTTTGATGCGACTGAAGTTGAAATTTTAATCATCGACGAAGCAGACCGCATGCTAGATATGGGATTCTCATCAGTAGTGCAAACCATTGCGATTGAAGCCCAAGGCCGTAAGCAGAACATGTTATTTTCTGCAACCTTAGAAGGTAATGGTGTTAATCGATTTGCGCGTGAATTGTTAAACGACCCTGTCGTTGTCGATGTTGAATCACCACGCAGCGAAAAAGCTAAAGTGCACCAGTGGATTCACCTTGCTGATGATAATGCACACAAATTTGCGTTGCTTTGCCACATTTTGCGCCAAGAAAACGTTACCCGCACCATTGTATTCGTTAAAACTCGAGAAATGGTTGCCAGCCTAGAAGGCTTATTGCTTAAAGCCAATATCCCTTGTGCTTTTATGCGTGGCGACATGGAACAGAAAAAACGTTTCCAAGCGTTAGGTAAGTTTTCAAAAGGCGAAGTGAATGTGTTGCTTGCAACCGACGTTGCCGCACGAGGCATTGATGTTGACGACATTACCCATGTTATCAACTACGATATGCCGCGTTCAGCTGATGCATATGTACACCGTATTGGCCGTACAGCACGTGCTGGCGCAAAAGGAACGGCGATTTCTTTAGTTGAAGCACATGACATGCGTATTGTGTCTAAAATTGAGCGTTACATTGAACTGCCACTTAAACGCCGTGTGATTGAAGAGCTTCGCCCAAAGCATAAAGAAGCTAAAGTGCCTGGTAAGAAAAAAGCCAACGCTAAAGATGCAAAAGTGAAGTCTAAGAAGTTTAAGAAAAAGTAATTTTTCACACTTAACTCACCGAAAAAAGCGAATTATTAAGTAATTCGCTTTTTTTATACCCTAAGCAAGATATACCACAGTTAACTAGACGCAATACGGCAAAAAAAAGTCAAGAAGTGTCAAGTTGTGCACAAAAAATACCCAACCAAAGAAGTAATCATAACCCCATGATTATTAATATATAACATTATATAAAGCCGCTTAACCAAACAGTAACCCCTTCCAAAAAGTCACTTTAGGAAACCTAAACGCCAAAATCGGTAAAAAACTAAACTTTGAAACATTTTATTTACATCAAACTATTTAGATAAACCTGAGACTCTGTTAATTTAGGTGTAATGAGTAATAAAAATGAATCTGAATGAACAGGTTAGCCAACGTAGTTAACTGTCTTCGGCATTATTTCAGCATGGATAAGCAATAGAAATGATAAAAAAAATTCTAAGAAGACTGTCACCGCTCTTTATTATCGCAGTGTTTGCTGCCGCAGCCTGGTTATTAATTAATACTAAAGAAGCGCCAGAACAAAAAGACACTCCCATCACAGTACCGATTATCGACGTGCAAACCGTTACGCCTCAAACCTTATCGCTTAACTTACCTTCCTATGGCGTGGTGAACCCTAAATATAAAACTCAATTGGTCACCGAAGTTCAAGGTCGTCTGCTGAGTGTTTCAGCTAATTTTGTTGCTGGCGGTGTTGTCAAAAAAGGCGAGCAACTGGCCATTATAGAGCCATCTGATTATGAAGCTGACCTCATTCAAGCAGAAGCGTCTGTCGCGCAAGCAACGGCTGCGCTAAACGAGGAAAAAGCACGTGGTGAAGTCGCTAAAGTCGAATTTAAAGATTTTGGCAATGGGCTACCACCCGAGCTTGGATTGCGTATTCCGCAGTTGAAAAAAGAACAAGCAAACGTCAAATATGCGCAAGCGGCATTAGCACGCGCCCAACGTAACTTAGAACGTACCGTAATCCGCGCACCGTTTGACGGCATCATCAAAGCACGCAATGTCGACTTAGGCCAATACGTCACCTTAGGCACTAATCTAGGTGAACTATACGACACCAGCATTGCTGAAATTAGATTGCCACTCACAAACGAAGACCTCGCTTATTTGGAATCTGTCGACAATCCAGAAACCGCCGTCACTCTCACTGCGTTACTGGCAGGTAAACAAGTGACCTGGGAAGGCAATATTGTTCGCAGCGAAAACGTCATTGATGAGCAAACCCGTATGGTATACCTCGTTGCCGAAATTCATGACCCTTATCTACGTAACAACAAAACACCCGGTCAATTACCGCTTAAATACGGCAGCTTTGTGAATGCCATCATCACCGGAAAATCGGTTGATGATGTAGTCAAGCTACCACGCCATGTGATTCGTAATGGCCAAGCCGCTGTGGTGAACAAAGACAATATTATCGATATGCGCCAAGTGAATATTATCCGCTCAGATGTTGATAGCCTGTACATTAAAGGCAGCTTTACCGCCGGAGAGCGAGTATCTACCACCAGCATTAACAGCCTTAATGCTGGCCAAAGCGTAAAAGTGCTTGGTGAAGAATCAGCAAAGCCCGTAGCTGAAACTGCTACAACGGCAGGTGAATAATCATGGATACCAATAAAGGAATTATTGCCTGGTTTGCCCGCAATAGTGTGGCGGCTAATTTATTGATGGCCGCGTTACTCATAGGCGGTTTATTCAGTGCTGTGATTATTAACAAAGAAGTGTTTCCAACGTTTGAGCTTAATCTCATCAATATCAATGTGGCCTACCCTGGTGCTGCGCCACAAGAAATTGAAGAAGGGATTAACATAAAAATCGAAGAAGCGATTCAAGACATTAGTGGCATTAAAAAGGTCACATCCGTCGCCAGTGACAGTGTTGGTTCGGTGACCATTGAAGTGGAGGATGGTTACGATGTGCAACAAGTGCTTGATGAAGCGAAACTTCGGGTCGATGCAATTGCCACCTTCCCCGACAACATTGAAAAACCCAATATTTACCAAATAAAGCCTGAAAACAATGTTATCTGGGTGTCGGTCTATGGCGACATGACGCTGCATGACATGAAAGAAATGGCCAAAGCAATCCGTGATGACATTACGGATTTACCCGCTGTAACCCGCGCTAAAGTGACGGGTGTACGTGACTACGAAATCGGCATTGAACTGTCAGAAGACAAACTGCGCGAGTACGGCATCACTTTTACGCAAGTGGCTTTAGCGGTTCAAAACTCGTCTATTGATTTACCCGGTGGTTCTATTCGCGCTCAAGATGGCGATATTTTGTTGCGCACTAAAGGTCAGGCCTATACCGCAGATGACTTTGCCCAAATAGTAGTAGAAACACGCGCAGACGGTAGCCGTATTATGCTGCCACAAGTTGCGACGATAAATGACGACTTCGAAGAGCGTTTAGAATACACCCGCTTTAACGGCAAACCTGCCGCGGTGATTGAAATCACCAGTATTGACGATCAAAATGCATTAGATATTTCGTCACAAGTCAAAGCGTATGTGGCAGAACGTAAAAAAACTTTACCCAGCAATATTGAGCTTGATACCTGGGGAGATTTAACCCACTACTTGCAAGGCCGTTTAAACATGATGCTGTCGAACATGTTTTATGGCGCCTTGTTGGTGTTTATTATTTTGGCGTTATTCTTAGATCTCAAACTGGCCTTTTGGGTCATGATGGGATTGCCAGTGTGCTTTTTAGGCACCCTGTTATTAATGCCACTTGAACCATTTAATATGTCGATTAATATGCTGACATTGTTTGCCTTTATTCTGGTATTGGGGATAGTTGTCGACGATGCCATTGTCATCGGCGAAAGTGCCTACACCGAGTTAGAGGAAAACGGCCACTCATTGGATAATGTCGTAAAAGGGGTGCAAAAAGTAGCCATGCCAGCCACGTTTGGGGTATTGACCACCATTGCAGCTTTTATCCCAATGATCATGGTGTCAGGCCCCATGGGCATCATTTGGAAATCCATCGGTATGGTGGTGATTTTGTGTCTAGCTTTTTCATTAGTTGAATCAAAACTGATTTTACCGGCGCATTTAGCCAATATGAAAATTAATAAACGCAAAGCCCCCAAAAATGTGTTCTCACGCGTTAAATTTGCCATCAACGAATGGCTACAACATTTTATTCATCACACTTATCGCCACTTTTTAGAGCGCTGCATTGGCCGCCGTTATAGTGTGGTTGCCGTGTTTATTGGCGTACTTATTATATCGATAGCCCTTGTACAAAGCGGTAAGGTTCGTTGGGTATTTTTCCCAGATATTCCATCGGACTTCATTCAAGTACAGCTTGAAATGGAAGAAGGCAGCTCAGAGCAAAACACCCTAAAAGTGCTGCAACAAGTTGAAGATGCGTTATACAAAATGAACGCAAAACTTGAAGATGAATACGGCTACGCCATGGTGAAACACAGCTATATCGAGCTTAGCTCGCGCAGCAGTGCCTTTGTGTTTATAGAGCTCACAAAAGCTGAAGATCGCGACGTTGATGGCGTTGCCATAGCAGAAGAATGGCGTAAACAGCTACCTGAGTTACTGTCGGTTAAAAAGTTGAACATCAACGCCAGCACCAACGATGCTGGCGGTGATTTATCATTCCGATTAACATCAAGTGATTTAGACCAGTTATCAGAAGCAGCCAAAGTGCTAAAAGCCAAACTCGCCACCTATGAAGGCGTGTACGACATTACCGATAACTTCTCTTCAGGCTCGCATGAAATACGCTTAAACATCCGCCCAGAAGCTGAAGCTCAAGGGCTGACGCTGTCAGACTTAGCACGTCAGGTACGTTACGGTTTTTATGGCTATGAAGCTCAACGTATTTTGCGTAATAAAGAAGAAGTGAAAGTCATGGTGCGCTACCCATTAGAGCAACGTCGTACCGTGGGCGATCTTGAAAACATGTTGATACGCACCCCGTCAGGTGCTGCGGTACCGTTTTCAACCGTAGCCGAGATTGAGTTAGGAGAATCATACGCGTCAATTACACGTGTAGATGGTCGCCGCGCTATCACCATTACGGCTAATGTAAATAAAAACAACGTTGAACCTTCAAAAGTGGTCGCTGAAATTCAGGAAGATTTTTTACCTGAACTCACCGCTCGCTTTCCTAAAGTGGCTTCGGCATTAGATGGCGGCAGCCTGGATGAGCAAAATGCCATGTTGGGCTTAGCACAAGGCTTTTTCTTTGCCATGTTTACCATTTATGCCCTAATGGCCATTCCGCTTAAGTCGTATACCCAACCATTAATCATTATGTCGGTAATTCCGTTTGGTATGATTGGTGCTTTATTTGGCCACTATATGCTTGGATTATCCATGAGTGTATTGAGCTTGTGTGGCATCGTGGCACTGGCAGGGGTCGTGGTAAACGACTCGTTAATTTTAGTCGATTTTGTTAACCGCGCACGAGAAGAAGGTAAGTCGTTATTGCAATCGGCTATCGACTCAGGTTGTTATCGCTTTAGGGCGATTATTTTAACCTCGCTGACCACGTTTGTTGGCTTAGTACCGATTATTATGGAAAAGAGCTTACAGGCTAAAATTGTTATCCCAATGGCAACCTCACTGGCGTTTGGTATTTTATTCTCGACATTAGTGACGTTAATATTAGTGCCAATTTTGTACATCATTCTTGATGACATAAAACGCACATGGCGACGCTTTTTTAATTGGTGGTGGCAACCTAAAGCACCTACTGAACCACTTGGTCTTGATGAGCAACCTTAAGCACCGCCCGCAGTTAAGTTAAGTTAAGTTAAGTTAAGTTAAGTTAATAGAGCCTACGCCAAGCTTAGGCTACAAAAAAGAGCGAATGTCATCACATTCGCTCTTTTTATTTCAATATTTTATTTTGACTGATTGCCATAAGTGCGAGCTAAGCAACAAAGCACCGGCATAGAGTTAGCTACAATAATGCGATGTTATTCTTGTCATGTTAACCATTATGACCACCACACCCCCCACCTTAGTTTATGATATCGGCAACAACCGTTATCTTAATATCACCGCCAGATGTACCTTAAGATGCCAGTTCTGCCCTAAACACAATGGATCTAAACAAATTCATGAATATGATTTGTCATTAAGTAAACGGATCACTGCAGACGATATTATTCCATTGCTTGGGGATGTAAAAAAAGTTGATGAATATGTGTTTTGTGGTTTTGGTGAGCCTACGCTGAACCTAGAGTGTTTATTGCAGGTAGCTCATGCCATTAAGGCGCAAGGCGGCCGCGTGAGATTAAACACCGACGGGTTAGGTAATCACTTTCATCGACGTAATATTTTGCCAGAACTGAGCCAATGCGTTGACAGTTTATCGATTTCACTCAATGCCGATACCCCACAAAGCTATGAGCAACATTGTCAGCCAAAGCTTGCGGGGTCTTATCAAGCATTGCTTGAATTTATTCAACAAGCTCCGCAGTTTATTCCAGAAGTTCAAGTGAGTGCTATTAACGGTCTAGCGAATGTTGACATAACACGTTGCCGCGCCATTGCTGAACAAAATGGCGCTATATTTAAGCAACGAGAATTAGATAAACTGGGTTAACTCTGGATAAATAATTATCCACATCTAGGCGTTTTGCCTGCGCGAGCTTCATGCTAGTATTGCCATTCAGTGAATGCTAAAAAAGTGGCGCAATGTTTAAACGTACAGCAGTGAGTTCTCCTAACTCGTTATTAATCTCATCACAAGCAGCACGTTGGTCTCAACAACATATTCTGTCTCTGTTAAGTCAATTGCTTATACTGTTAATTACAGTGTTTATTGCCACCCATATGGTCGTTAATCTTGGCGAACGTCGCTTGCAAGAAGACTGGGCAGATCAGCGCTACAGCGAATTGCAAACTGTCGCGTCACTGGCATCAGACAAAGCCGCATTTTTGCAGTTTAGAACCCAAACATTTGCCAAAGCAGAATTACTGCGCCAATACCTGCAAACCCCCTCCAAAACTCAGCAACAAAAAGTCACCGAAAGCTGGGACTCTTTGACACAAAATATTCCAGAGTTATTGGGCCTAGCCTTATTTTCTCCAGAAGGTAAATTACGCTTCTCAACCACTGACAGTTTCGACAATATGCAGATCCCCGCAGCATTACTGGGCTCGGGACGTAATATGGGCGGCAGCGATATTTATACATCGCCAATGTCGTTCACACCAATTGACGGCATACTTGAGCCTTACTTCTATCAATTGTCGTGGATAGAAAATCCCGATCAAAGTATTAAAGGCTACTTAGTTACCTACAACTCAATCACCAAGTTGCTTGAGTCAATTAAGCCGGCCTTTTTTAATCATAATTCGCCATTATTGTTGCTCGACACTCAAGGCTTTTTATACGCAGGCGCTAACCAACCAGAGCCACTCACTAATATGCCCGATAATTTAGGCTCGAGTTTAAAACAAACTTACCCTGACTTATGGAAAGACATGGCCATGAATAACTTTGGCCAGTTCTATAGTACAAATGCGACTTTTGTTTATTTGAAGGTAGAGCTGACCAGCCAATATGAAACCAAAAGAGAGTATTTTTTACTGTCTTATATTCGCCACGATGATATTGCAGCGCGCTACCTTGAGTGGCGAATGGTGATCCTTATTGCTGGGGTACTCATCGCATTATTGGCATCGGCTTTAATCGTATTACGCCACTTATTCGTACTTGAACGACGCGCTAAGCACAACAGTTTGCAACTTAGCCATGGCCTATTTAACAGCGAATTAAGCTGCTTGATTATTAATGATAACGGCCGCATAGGCAGTGCCAACCCTAAAGCATCAAAAGCACTCGGCTTATCGATTGAAACCCTAATCGATCGCAGCTTTCAACGAGTATTAAACCTCGATGATGAGCGCGTTAAACAAATCAAAGAAGCTTTAGCACATCACCAACAGTGGCGCGGCGAAATCAGCATACAAAATACCAATAGCAGCACTTTGCAAACCCACATACGCAGTGAAGTATGCCCGCACAGTAAAGAACATTATTGGTTGGTCACATTTGACGACATCACCATTCTTTACGACAGCCAGCGTCAAGCTTACTTATATCAATTACTCAGTGATAGTGCCGTCGCAACCGCGTTAACGGATGCCAATGGCAAACTGATAAAGTGCAACAGTAAGTTTGATCATTTAATGTCGTTAAATGGGGAAACCAATATTGCCATCACTGAGCTATTGGGTAATGAACTTAACAATCAATGGCAAAATATTTGTGCGCAAATCAGCTTACAAGGCGAATGGACAGCGCAAATCATGCCTTTTACTAAAAGTCGCTACAGCCAATGCTTAAAAACCACTTTAGCGGGTCAGTTAGCTTATGACGGAGATATTGAGTACCTGATTTGTACGTTCGAAGAAACGGTACCAACTGTCGAGGTTAATAACAGCAGCAACGTATTTGGTCATCGCAGCGCAATTGTGTTACGACTTAATGAGCTTGAAAATCACTTTAATAATCTCAGTGAGCAAACTAAAGTGGAGTCGAGCTTAATGGTGATGGAGATTAACCCTGAAGGTATTTTCAGCCATATGGGTAATATGAGCCAATTAGAAAAGCGCCAAAAAGACATTGAGTTACAACTCTTAATTGAGCTGCCATTAAACTATCAAATATCGCAATGGCAGCTAGGTAAATTAGTCATTTTATTGCCCGACACGGATGCGACTAGTGCCTATCAATATGCGCTAAATGTTATGCAATGCTTAACTGAAAATAACCTTTGTGAAGGCATCAATATGGGAATTGCAGGTTACGTATCACCACAAACGCTAGAGCAATATTTGGCTAATGCTGAAATTGCACTTAAGCGTGCTAAACAGTCAGTTGATCAAAATATCTGCCAAGCATTTACCCGCCCAGCTCATACAGACCATCTTAACTAACGGTTAGCTCAATGAATGTTTAGTAGAATAATGACAACCCTGATTCAAGCGGTACTTGGATCAGGGTTGTTTTATTTAAGGCTCTACTTGATGATGGTCCACAACTTGAGTGTCTTCATTTAAGCTGCTTTCTGACTCCAACGTAAAGGGCTGAACGTTATCAGGCAGCTTGCTTTCGGTAATTTCAACAATACTTGAACGATTCATCGTAACTTTAAAGCGCGCATATTCAGGCTGTTGCTTGCCATCACGTAACACCGCAACCAGATTTACCTGGTAACGACGCTCAACAGATTCATTACTGATATTACCGTCGGACTCTTTATAAATTTTAGCTTTACCACGCTCTAAATGACGCGCAAATGGCACTAAGCTGAAGTTCACTTGCTCCTGGATTTGCGAATACCCCGCCTCAAACGGTTTATTGGCAACCTTTGTGGCAATACGATAATGCAACACGGTCGAGTCGACTTTGTTTTGGCTATGACGTTGTTTCATAATCTCAGACACAGTGTCGGGGATGTCTTGCGAACGCATAAACTCAAGCCAGACTAGCTGTTTTGCGACAATCGCCTGAGTGGTGGTATCACGTAAAATACGGCTCCAACGCGGGCGTCCTCGTTGTATAAAGCGCCACATCGCATTACGAAAGTCTTCTTTAAAGATTTCCCTGAAACCGTAAATAACCGCAAGCGTAAGTAATAATGTTAACGTTAGGCCATTAAAAAAGCCTTGAGCTTTAATAATTAACGCCGAAACGACTAACATCACTAACCCGGTGGCAAGACCTGTGACAAACTTTTTAAGCCCTACTCCCAGAGGTTTTAGCTCTTCTTTTAATACTACGCCTTGTTGGATCAAACGGCGCAGCAGCAGCATTTTATTCGAAATCCGATTAGCATCTAGCTGAGTTTGCATCGAATTGTATTTGCACACCATTTCACGGTAATGATTTTCACTGCGACATAAATTCAATACTTTCTCTTTCACGTCGCTAAAATCTGAGCTGCGCGGCGAATACGCTAACGTTTTAAGTAATTGTTGCTCACAAAACCATGAAAGATAATTATCTGCATGTTCAAAATACGATTTCCATTTTGGATCGCTAGGTTCATTTCGACGAAACTTTTTAAGGAGCTGGATCACGACATCGCACAGCTCATCGAGTGCCATATAAAATTCACTGGCATCACTTTTTTGCCGCAGTTCTTTGCCGTCGGTTTCAATGGCGACCGCAAATTGATAAGCAAATAGATTAAGGTATAAACGAAATTCCTCTAAGGTGCGCTTATTTAAACTGATAAAACGCGATTGAACCAACGGCAGGTGTAAGCCTTTAGAATAATAAGAGCGACGCCCAAGAATACCACTGTGATAGTATTCCTCTTCGTCTAGTGTGTGTGAGCCAATACCCATCTCATTAGGCAAATAAAAGTACAAATCAAAGGTACGCTGATCCCCTGGTGCCATTTGATGACTAAATTTGATTGATAATGCTTCTTCTTGTTTTACTTTAACTTTTGCCACAGTTTTTGATTACTTACCGTTTAAATTATTCCCTATGTTATGGATAGTAACCTAATAGGTAATTTATTCAATGTTACTGATGTAGATCTGCAGACGCTATCTGACAAGACCATAAACTGTTGCTTGGAATAAACTTCACTGTGGCGCGAGAATGCTCATTATCGATATTGAGTATTTGTACCTTAAGCGGTAAAGACTCAAAAAGCTGTAATCTATCCCTTGATAATGAAAGCTCATTGATGAGATAGGGATGCAAGATACTCTCGTCTTGCCATTGTCGTGCTTTTATCTGTAACGTTAATTGATAACTTAGCGAACTTAAATCAACCTCATTCACCTCGCCTGTTAATGCGGTAAATTCAGCCACCGTAGTGTTAGAACCTAGTTGATAATGCAATGAGACTTGTTGATGTTCAATGTCAAAGTTCAGCGTTAAATCAGTGGCTATTGCATCCGATTTAAGGGATTGAGCATTAGATAAATATCCATCAGCATGGCAGGTCAAGCGCCATAGATGATGTGGGGTTACCCATTTTTCAAGTGCACTGGCGCCGCTCAACACAAGTAACAAAATACTCAATATCAACGTCAACTTACCGCGTTTTGATTGTACAAAACGACGCGTTTTTCTGCGCCATCGTCGCGTGCGCACTGATAACCTAACCACAAATATGCACCTCATGAAGCCATTGCTGGGTAATAAATGGCAAGTGCATATTTTCTACCCTAACTTTCACATTTTTAAAGCGTCTTATCGGCTCATTAGATTGGGTTAGCATGAAACTCACATAGTGACGATCAGTAGAAATAGCCGCACTAATCGAATCCCATCGCACATCGTGACATAAACGCAATTGTGTGGATAAACACTCGGCATGCAAAATAGCATCTTGCGGGTGTTTCCCATCAAATACCGACAGCTGAACCACTTTGCCATTAGGCGTTACAACCTGTCGCAACACATCGGCTTTGGCAAGCAAGGGGGGAGTAATATGTGACCAGAGAAAAAACAGTAATGCTAACAGTGCGCCAATAATGACGCCATATTGGCCCAACGATAACAAGCGATTTGGTAAATCGAAAATTCTGGGATGTTTAACGTGAGTCATGGGGTATAAAATCACCCCTTGTTCTGGAATATATTCGATTAAGTCATTGTGGCTGTTACACAAATAATCGATGGTATGGTAAATAATACTAACGAGCTCAGTGTGGCTGAGTTGATGGGCAATTTCACCTGAAATCACCACTGCTTCTAGCATACTCAAAGGCACAACTTGGCCCCGATGCTGAACTAATTGAGTTAATACCCAATATTCATTATCGTTTAATTGCCACTGAGTCGAATTTGTTTGATCAACCAACAAACGTCGCTCATTATCAAACCAACAACATCCTATTTGCATCGTCCTTTCTCAGCGTCGCTACTGATAAAAAAAGTATACTCCTAAAGCAATAGACTTATGGGCAAATGGGCCTAAATCAGTAGATAAAAGTCTGGTTCCGTGAACCTAGACTCGAATATGATTATTTTTTGAGCCAGATATCATTGCATGATTACAAATATAGCGAACGCTAATACGCTGAGTTTTTTGCTAAAAAAAGCCATAAAAAAAGCTGGCTAAGCCAGCTTTTTAAGCGTTATCACATTGCATTAAAATGCGTAAAGCAATGTCATGTTGGTTTCAGTATCAGTGCTTTCTTTGCCAGCAAGTGGGTCACTGTTGTAACGTACAATCACTGCAAATTTCATCGCTAATGCACCCACGATGTTTGCCGTAAGTGATGTTTCAGAACGGGCATCTAATTTTTCACCCCAGTCGGCAACAAACTTCTGTTGAAACTTAGACGATTCGCCAAGCTTAGTTTGAAAGTCAACCACGGCGTGAAGAACCACGCTGTCATCACTATCATAACCTTCTGAAATAGCGAGCTCATCATCAAGCTGCTGATAAATATAACCAGGACCCGCTTCTGCTTTTAATGACATTCTTTCGGTGTCAATAAAACGATAACCGTAACCCGCTGAGGTTGTAGAGGTAAAGTCGTAACCGGTGAAAGGGTCTACTTCGTAGTTAGTGTTAGCAAACAAGTAGCTAAGGTCATCAATTTGATAGTCGCCCTGTACACCAAAGAAGTAGCGTTTAGCCGTAACTTCGTCAGTGTCTTCCTTGTATAAACCTTCGGCGACATATTGGTTTTCCCAATTACCTAATTCTTGCTTTAAGGCTAAACGCGCTTTAAAAGAAGAGGTATCGGTGTTACCCGTGGTTAACGTAGCGCCCAATTCAGCTTCGCCTGCAAGAGTCGCATCGCCTTCAACAAACTCACTTCCAGCATGTGCTGCAAATGGCATGGCCAGTGTAATAGCTGCAGTTAGTAGCAGTTTCTTCATGTCATTTCGTCCTTTAATTACGATTTACAAAAACGTTTGGATGGCTATCTTGTCCAAATTTGTTCGCATATTAACACTTTAACCACAAGATTGAAAAAATAGTGACCAAAATCAATATTAACTTGCTTACATGAACCCAAGATTTAATCCTAAAAAATGAATACGAATCATGAGTACGAAACGATCTGCTTAACTCAATAATATTTAAAACGAGGTAACCATATTTAGGCTATTAAGCTTTTTGTTTGCCAACGTCCGCTGCGCCAGCGCCACAACATCGCCAACCCTCTCACCCATTCATCTAACGCTAAAGCAGCCCAAATGCCTAACAAACCAAACTCATAATGAATGCCGAGCAAATATGCGCCAGGTACAGCAATGCACCACATCGAAAATAAGCCCATAAAGAACGGGAACTTAGCATCTCCGCTCGCTCGTAATGCATTAATCACAATAAGATTAAATGTTCGCCCAGGTTCCATCACCAACGTGAGTATAAATAATTGGCCAACAAGCAAAGCGATGTCTGCTTCATCGGTAAATAAGCTCACAAGATTTGGGCCCCATATCGCCACAAATAATGCCACTATCGTGGTAACAATTAGGCCTAACTTTAATGCGCGATACATTTGGTGCTCCGCGGCTTTAAGCTTTTTCGCGCCCACCATATGACCAATAATGATTTCGTTACCGATACCAATCGATAATCCAAACAGTAAAATGAACATACAAATTTGAAAATATAACGACTGTGCTGCCAGCGCTTTATCACCCATTAATCCCACAAATGAGGTGACCACCATAAATTGCAGCATCCATGACACGTTTTCACCCGCCGCGGGCAAGCCAATATGGAACACTTTTTTGAGCATCTTTGTTTCTGGGCGCAATATGCTTGGAATATGTAACGTAATGCCGGTATAGCGCACAAACAGCACCGCCATAATAGTCATGCCTACAAGTCGCCCCGCAACCGTACTAATCGCCACTCCAGCGACGCCCATTTGCGGTAAGCCAAACCAGCCGTAAAGCAGTAATAAATTACCCACAAAAGTAATCACGTTCATCGACAACGTAACCCACATGGCTTGTTGAGTAAATCCATGGGCACGCATGCCTGCGGCTAAACACATTGCCATGGCTTCGGGAATAAGACACAAGCCGACAATTTGCAGATACAACTCTCCATCTGCCATTAATTCTGCGGGCAGGTTCATTAAATTCAACATCATAGTGGAGCCGGTTAAAATACCCACGGCAGCCACTAATCCCACTAAAAAGTTAAACCCAATAGATGAGTACACCACAGCACTGGCCGCGGATTTATTTTGTGAGCCCAAATATTGGGTAATCACCACACTCGCGCCAATACTGACGAAACTAAATAACGTAATCGCCAGTTCAAACACCATATTACCGACCGATAAAGCGGCTACACCTTGGTATGACACATGGCTGATCATAAACGTGTTAATTGCTGCGGTTAAAAAATGCAGCGCAAAGTCCACAAACAGTGGCCAAGTCAATGAAAACAATGATAAAGGCTTGTCTGAATTTGAATGCATTAGGTATTCTACTGTGAAATTGAAATTGCGATCTAGATAGGGTTATATCAATAAAACATGACATTTTAAGGGCGCAAAGCATGCGTAATGACGTATAAAAAAACAACATTTTTCGTAATTTATTTACAAAAAAATGGCCCACTGAATTCAGTGGGCCATTTAATAACAATATTAGCTAACTTGGTTTACATGATTTTTGGATCAAGTTCACCAGATTGATACGCTTTATACATAGCTTGTAAAGACTTAGGCTTAATTTTAGACGCCATACCCGCACAGCCAAACGCTTCGTAACGAGTAGTACAAATGTCTGCCATTGCTTCCATCGATGCTTTTAAGAATTTACGTGGATCAAATTCAGCAGGATGTTCAGCTAAGAACTTACGAATAGCACCTGTTGACGCTAAGCGTAAATCAGTATCGATGTTCACTTTACGCACACCGTGCTTGATACCTTCGACGATTTCTTCTAATGGTACGCCGTAAGTTTCTGGAATTTCACCACCGTATTGGTTAATGATCTGCAACCACTCTTGCGGTACCGATGAAGAACCGTGCATAACCAAATGAGTGTTTGGAATACGTGCGTGAATTTCTTTAATACGGTCAATACGCAGTACATCACCGGTAGGCTTACGGCTAAACTTGTAAGCACCATGGCTAGTACCAATTGCAATCGCTAATGCATCTACATGAGTGTCTGCAACAAAACGTGCCGCTTCTTCTGGTGTTGTAAGCATTTGATCCATGCTTAAAATACCTGATGCGCCAACGCCATCTTCTTCGCCTGCCTGGCCAGTTTCTAAACTGCCTAAACAACCGATTTCACCTTCAACAGACACACCACACGCATGTGCAAATGCAACCGTACGACGAGTCACATCAACGTTATAGTCATATGACGCAGGTGTTTTACCATCCGCCATTAACGAGCCGTCCATCATTACTGATGACATGCCTAACTGAATTGAACGCTGACAAATGTCAGGATCAGTGCCGTGGTCTTGATGGATACAAACCGGAATATCAGGATACTGCTCAAGAGCAGCAGCCATAAGATATTTTAAAAACTGTGGGCGAGCATATTTACGCGCACCAGCAGATGCTTGCACAATCACAGGGCTGTCTGTTGCTTCAGCCGCTTGCATAATGGCACGCATTTGTTCAAGGTTGTTTACGTTAAATGCAGGGACGCCATAACCATGCTCAGCAGCATGATCAAGCAGTTGTCGTAGAGAGATAAGAGCCATTTTGTTCTCCATTAATAGGGTGATTACTCACCTAGGTCGCTATCGTTTGGACGGATTTTTAACTCTGCCACCACCGACATCCTGTCGATGATGACAAAGCATTTTTTTATAATAATTATTATTAGGTATTACAACACAAATGCTGAATACGTGAACTTAAGCGCCACGTTTTTCAAGCATTGCTACAGCAGGTAATTCTTTGCCTTCTAAAAACTCAAGGAAAGCACCACCACCAGTAGAGATGTAAGACACTTTGTCAGCAATATTATATTTATCTACGGCTGCGAGCGTGTCGCCACCGCCTGCAATAGAAAATGCTTTCGAATTGGCAATTGCTTGCGCAATACGTTTAGTGCCTTCACCAAATTGATCAAACTCGAATACGCCCACAGGGCCATTCCAGACTATCGTACCGGCTTGTTCAATTATTTTTGCCAGTGCTTCTGCGCTATCAGGACCGATATCAAAAATCATATCGCCATCAGTGACATCAGCGACTGATTTAAGTGTAGCCGAGGCCGTTGGGCTAAACTCACTGGCCACAACCACATCTGTTGGTACCGGAATATCACCACCACGGCTTCTCGCATTTGCCACAAGACGCTTAGCTTCTTCAACCAAGTCTGCCTCATATAATGACTTACCGACTTTATAACCTGCAGCAGCAATAAAGGTATTAGCAATACCGCCACCCACAACAAGCTGGTCAACTTTGGTCGACAGGCTTTCAAGTACCGTTAACTTAGTTGATACTTTTGAGCCACCCACAATGGCTACCATTGGGCGAGCAGGATTATCAAGCGCTTTGCCTAATGCATCTAATTCTTGTGACAATAGTGGGCCAGCACAAGCAACAGGAGCATAAACACCTACACCGTGGGTAGATGCTTGAGCGCGGTGAGCGGTACCAAAGGCGTCCATGACATAAACATCACATAAAGCCGCCATTTTTTTAGACAGGGCTTCATCGTTTTTGCCTTCGCCTACGTTAAAACGAACGTTTTCAAAAACAACAACTTCGCCAACATTCACATCAACGCCATCAAGATAATCACTCACTAAGCGCACTGGGCAATCAAGCGCTTTAGCTAAGTAATCGACTACCGGCTGCATTGAATATTCTGCATTAAACTCACCTTCAGTTGGGCGACCTAAATGCGACATCACCATTACGGCGGCGCCTTTTTTCAGTGCGAGTTGAATGGTTGGTAATGATGCACGTAAACGCGCATCACTGGTCACAACGCCATCACTGACAGGTACGTTTAAATCTTCACGAATAAGCACACGCTTATTTTGCAGATCTAAATCTGTCATATTAATAATTGCCATAATTAGCATTTCCTTTTTAAGTTAAAAACAAATCTTGTATTGAGTTAGATGACGACTAGGTTTACAAATCCTAATGCTCATCTCTCAAGTAACCGGCTTAGCGCCCATTACTAAAATATTTGACCTTATTGGTCGGGTTGCTTTGCTTGGATCATCGCTAAGCTCGTATCGAGCATGCGGTTCGCAAAGCCCCACTCGTTATCGCACCATAAAAGTAATTTGACTAAATGTCCGGCGCTTACACGTGTTTGGGTACCATCAACAATACTTGAGCGTGGATCGTGGTTAAAGTCGCACGACACCAACGGCTCGTCAGTATAACCTAAAATACCATTAAAACTGCCGTTTGACGCACGTTGCAGCACACTGTTAATTTGTTCAATATTGACTTTTTTCTCTAACGTGACTGACAGGTCGATCGCGGTCACATTGATGGTTGGCACTCGAACAGATATGGCCTCAAACTTATCTTTCATGTGCGGCAAAATACGCTCAATGCCTCGCGCTAATTTTGTGTCTACCGGAATAATAGATTGGCCCGCTGCGCGCGTTCGACGTAAATCATCATGATAGGCGTCAATCACTTGTTGGTCGTTCATTGCTGAGTGAATGGTAGTAATGGCGCCACTTTTGACTTCAAAATGTCTGTCTAACACATCGATAACCGGCACAATACAATTGGTTGTACATGACGCATTAGAAATAATGGTGTGCTCAGGGCGCAATAAATCATGATTAACACCGTATACGATGGTGCCATCAACATCGGCTGACGATGGGTGACTAATCAACACTTGTTTGGCGCCGGCATGAATATGCGCTTCGCACGCTTGGCGTTCAATTAAACTGCCTGTCGCTTCATACACTATATCGATATCGAGCTCTGCCCAGGGCAATAAATTGGCATCTGCTTGATTGAGTAATTGAATGCTGTCATCGCCAATCAGTAACTTATCGCCATCGAGTTTAACGGCATACTGAAAACGACCATGAGTGGTGTCATATTGAGTGAGATGACAAATAGCCTCAGGCTTGGCGAGCTCATTAATGGCCACTATCTGAATTTGCTGACGTTTTCCAGACTCGTACAATGCACGAAGAATTGAGCGGCCAATCCGGCCATAACCATTAATTGCAACTCGAATCATTTAGGGTCCAGAGTAATTAATCAACGCACAAATGGGGTTACGCATAAGTAACAATCCACTAAGCGATTGATTTATTTTATCAAATTACGTGAAATTGCAGGCATAAAAAAACGACCTACAATTGCATTGCAGGTCGTCATTATACAGATTAAACACTTAATAGATAAGTGTTTAATGGCACGCTATTATCCTAAAGACTGGACAGTTTTTACTACATTATCAACAGTGAAGCCGAAATGCTTAAGTAAGTCACCGCCTGGCGCTGATTCACCAAAGGTGGTCATGCCCACTACGCCGCCGTCAAAACCAATGTACTTGTACCAAAAATCAGCATGCGCAGCTTCAATTGCCACACGCTTAGTGACTGCTTTTGGTAGCACTGATTCTTTATATGCTGCATCTTGCTTATCAAATTCAGTCGTTGATGGCATAGAAACCACACGCACTTTTTGACCTAGCTTAGTTAACTCTGCAGCAGAATCCATGGCTAATTGCACTTCACTGCCAGTCGCAATCAAAATCACATCAGCAGTGCCTTGACAATCAGACAGTACATAAGCCCCTTTAGCCACGTTAGCTAATTGCTCTGCGGTACGCGCTTGGGCTTTAAGACCCTGACGACTAAAGATTAATGATGTAGGTGCATCACGGCGTTCAATGGCCGCTTTCCAAGATACAGCAGTTTCCGCAGCATCACATGGACGCCATACCGCCATATTTGGCGTTAAGCGTAAGTTTGCAAGTTGCTCAACCGGCTGGTGAGTTGGGCCATCTTCACCTTGACCGATAGAGTCATGGGTATAAACGAAAATGTTTTGAATGCCCATTAATGCTGACATACGTACTGCGTTACGTGCGTACTCCATGAACATCATGAAGGTTGCGCCATAGTTAATAAAACCACCATGTAACGACGCGCCGTTCATAATACCGCTCATACCGAATTCACGTACACCATAATAGATGTAGTTACCGGCAGGATCGTCTTGAATACCTTTTGAACCAGACCAAAGCGTTAAGTTTGAACCCGCTAAGTCTGCGCTACCGCCAAGTAATTCAGGCAACATAGCACCAAAGAAACCAATGGCATTTTGAGACGCTTTACGGCTAGCAATACCTTCAGCTTTATCTTGGCTTTCTTGGATAAACGCTTGTGCTTTAGCTTCGAAATCTGCAGGTAAATCGCCTTTTAATACACGACGATCATATTCAGCAGCTAATTCTGGGAACGCAGCTTGGTACGCAGCAAACTTATCATTCCATAATGATTCGTTAGCCACACCTTTTTGCTTAGCATCCCAACCAGCATACACGTCAGACGGAATATCAAACGGCGCATGTGGCCAGTTTAAGAATTCACGTGCGGCTGCAATTTCAGCATCACCTAGTGGCGCGCCGTGACAGTCATGGCTGCCAGACTTGTTTGGCGAACCAAAACCAATAATGGTTTTGCAGCAAATCATAGATGGCTTATCTGTTACAGATTTAGCTTCTTCAATTGCTGCACGGATAGCATCAGGATTATGACCATCAACACCAGCAATAACATGCCAGCCGTAAGCTTCAAAACGCTTAGGGGTATCGTCAGTAAACCAACCTTCAACATGACCATCGATAGAAATACCGTTGTCATCCCAAAATGCCACTAACTTACCAAGGCCTAATGTACCGGCTAATGAACTGGCTTCGTGAGAAATACCTTCCATTAAACAACCGTCACCTAAGAAACAATAAGTGTAGTGGTCAACAATATCGTGACCAGGACGGTTAAACTGTGCAGCTAGGGTTTTTTCCGCAATCGCCATACCCACAGCGTTACTGATACCAGCACCTAAAGGACCCGTTGTGGTTTCAACACCAGGGGTATAACCATATTCAGGATGACCAGGTGTTTTAGAATGCAACTGACGGAATTGCTTTAGCTCTTCGATAGGCAATTCATAACCAGATAAATGCAGTAAAGAGTAGATAAGCATAGAGCCATGACCGTTTGACAGAACAAAACGATCGCGATCGACCCAGTTAGGATTAGTTGGATTGTGCTTTAGAAAATCATTCCATAGCACTTCGGCGATATCAGCCATCCCCATTGGGGCACCTGGATGACCAGAATTGGCTTTTTGAACCGCATCCATACTTAGGGCGCGAATAGCGTTAGCGAGTACTTTACGAGATGACATGCTCTCTCCTGCTTGTTTGTAAGGTCTAACGGGCAATTGTGAAGCCATATTTTCCCCTACAAGGCGATGTGACGCAAATTAAAATTTCTCTCATTACATTTTTTGTCGCTAATAAAGCACATTTTTGACCACTACAGGTCTCAAAACAGCTCAATTTTATACACCACCTCTCAAAAGTAAAAACCAATCTGAGACATTGATGTTTTGAGTAATTATTTATTGACAGTCAAGCTAAAAAGCAACTCAACATCAGTAAAAAAACATATTACATCTTTAGCTAATACCCAATAACCAACCTTAACATTGTTCAATTAATGACACCAAAGTGATTAAAACAGAACAAAATAAAACTTCAAAAACCTTTTTAATCAGAAAGTTAATTAACCTCAAAGCTAAACACTCTCCTTATAAATAAAAAATATTCATGCACCACTGCACAATTCTCCAGTTAAATTCGTATTAGGGGGTGTTATCGATTTCGATTTCGACTAAAATAGACGTCTAGACGTATATTCAAATGCAACCAACGAGATTCTCCTATTATGGCAAAGCACTTGTTTACCTCTGAGTCTGTCTCAGAAGGTCATCCAGATAAAATCGCCGATCAGATTTCTGATGCGGTATTAGACGCAATACTTGAGCAAGATCCTAAAGCTCGTGTTGCGTGCGAAACATATGTTAAAACAGGCATGGTATTAGTCGGTGGTGAAGTCACCACTTCTGCTTGGGTCGATATTGAAGAAATTACCCGTAAAACGGTACGCGAAATCGGTTATACCAATTCAGATATGGGTTTTGATGCCGATTCATGTGCAGTTTTAAATGCGATTGGCAAACAGTCTCCAGATATTAACCAAGGTGTTGACCGTTCAGATCCGGCAGAGCAAGGCGCGGGCGATCAAGGCTTAATGTTTGGTTATGCCAGCAATGAAACCGACGTATTAATGCCAGCACCAATTACTTATGCTCACAAATTAGTGAAGCGTCAGTCTGAAGTTCGTAAAGACGGCACCTTGCCGTGGTTACGCCCTGATGCAAAAAGCCAGGTCACTTTTGCATACGACGACGGCAAAATTATTGGTATTGATGCAATCGTACTGTCAACTCAACACCGTGAAGATGTTACCCAAGCTGACTTGATTGAAGCCGTAATGGAAACCATTATTAAGCCGGTATTACCTGCACAGTGGTTAAATAAAGACACTAAATACTTTATTAACCCTACCGGTCGTTTTGTCATTGGCGGCCCTGTGGGTGATTGTGGTTTAACAGGTCGTAAGATCATTGTTGACACCTACGGCGGTATGGCACGTCACGGTGGTGGTGCTTTCTCTGGTAAAGACCCATCAAAAGTAGACCGTAGCGCAGCTTATGCGGCACGTTATGTTGCTAAAAACATTGTTGCTGCCGGTCTTGCTGATCGCTGTGAGCTTCAAGTGTCTTATGCAATTGGTGTTGCAGAACCAACCTCAATCAGTATCGAAACATTCGGTACAGGTAAAGTGTCTGAAGAAGTATTGATTAAGTTAGTACGTCAACACTTTGAATTACGCCCATATGGCTTAACCGCGATGTTAGATTTGGCTCGCCCAATCTACCAACAAACGGCAGCTTATGGACACTTTGGTCGCGATATTTTCCCATGGGAAGCGACAGACAAAGCTGAAGCATTACGTGCTGACGCCGGTTTATAATTAACCGAGCTGTCCAGCCTACACAAAAACCGCCGCATGGCGGTTTTTTGTTAACATTAGAAAAATAAACATTATGATAAACATCCGCTGGGTAGAGACTAACTTACCCACTCAATATGAGCATTGCGCTGCATCGTTGCAGCAAATAAAGCAGTGGTCAGCAATTAAGTTGTTTTATCGCCAACATATGGCTTATGCCAGAGTATCGAGCAAAGAGTCTGTTGCGGTTATTTATCAAGAGGATGTTAAAGCACTCGATACGGCTAATCCGCAAGCGTTGCCACACAATGAGGTAAATTCAACTATCACCTCTGGTCGTGAAGGTTTGGAGTCTCGCGAAATCATTGCTGCTGTAAGAATTAAACATGTAGGTCAATATCAGCTGCTCAGCGGCTTATTAGTGGCGCCGCACCTGCGGGGTAAAACGCTAGCGACTCAACTACTTCAATTTATTGCGCCCACATTAATACCGCAAAAGTGCTTCCTTTTTACCGATATCAGCTTGCAGGCGTTATATCAGCAGCAACAATTCCAGTGGTTACAACCCGCTCTTATAGCTCAAGTTCCTGCAGAGATAATGCAACTGTATCAGCGTTATCACAGTGAAAGCAGGCCGCTTATTATTATGCAGCTATCGTGAAACGGTAAACATGATGAGCATATAGCAGACGTTAGCAGTGATCAAAATGGGCACTTTCAACACACATAAACCCAACTTGTTGCATCGTCATTACAGGGATATTGAGACTCGTTAATGATGTCATATCAATTCGTTCAATCTCAGTAAACAACACAATAGAAGCACAATAGGAGTTGGTTAACCCGCAAAATAGCCATGCATCATGCCAACGCACAAAATACCCTGTCTCCATTGAAGTATTGACAGGCGATATTGACATCTTAGCTTCAACGCATTGATAGGGTTCATTAATCTCAGACAACACTGCAACAACCAGCTTCATGTTATCAAAGGCCGACAGCGTCAGCGCCAAATACGGTTCAAAAAGTGCGTTAAAACGAGTTATCATCGGTGACCCTCTGCGGCATTAATTTAAGCAGCCGTGACATCGCACACGGCCACTGTATGGAACAACCGCTTACTTTTGTGTTTCAGTGATCAGCAATTGATAATCACGCTGCTCAAAACTAAAGCCTTCTAATATCTGCATAGCCGCTTTATTTTGGTGCGCAGCGAGTGAACGAGCATTATCGGCGGCAATATAGGTCACCATAAACGGATAACGGTCTTTTAAAAGCAATTTAAGTTCGTTAACCATCGCCTCAAATATACCATTACCTCGATATGATTTATTAATCCAAACAGGCCCATATTGGCAGGTATTGGTGGTCGATAAAGGACGTCCTTCAAAATCAGCAAATTTAATCCGTTGGATAATATTACGATACAATGGCTGAGAAGAAACAAAGACCCATTTCGCGGCAACAACATAACCGATAATGTCGCCTTGTTGTTCGGCAACCACTATCCAGTGCTGAATAATTAATTGTTTAACTTCGCTAATGGTTAACGGATGAGCATGTAAAATGCCGTTAGGGGTGGTTAGTTCGTCATCAACATGGGCACGTTCTAAGTGCGCGATGGCTTTGGCGTCGGTTAATACAGCTTTACGGACGATGAATGACAATGGTTATTCCTTTGAATTGAAAGAAGAAGGTTGTTTTTGTGCCCACTCGATAACCAGTGCAACAGGTAACGGCGACATAATTAACGTGCCAATCCCAATGAGCAAGGCAATCACTAACATGCCACTCACTTGCTGGCCAAACTCTGTCTGCAGGTATAAATACACACCCACCAGCAACATAGCGATGCCAATAAAGTGTAAAATTTTGAGTAGTTTGATCATATGGTGTACCCGTAAACAGGTTAAATTATGTTAATTAAACCAATAATTAGGTTATTATCCCCCTAAATGCGCTGAACAAATAGTAGAATAATGGCTTTTGTTATTTTAGGAACATTAACAACATGATAAAGCCTATTCTTACTGCCGCCGTTTTACTTTTTGGCCTCAGTGCTTGTCAAAACCCAGCATTACAACTCTCAAGCGATCAACTCATTGGCACATGGCATGTCGAAACTGTTCTCGATACGCCTGCTATTTACCACAGCCCAGCCAATATCGTGTTTGCTCAAGACGGACAACTCACGGGTAACAATAGCTGTAATCAATTTTTTGGCCAATATACTCAACAAGGTAATCTGTTACAGCTCACCACCGCTGGCGCCACGATGAAAGCATGTATCGATTCATTAATGGCGCAAGAAGCCGACTTAATGCAAGCAATATCATTAGTACAGCATGCAGGTTTTTCTAATGGGAAGCTCAATTTACTGGCTAAAAATGGTGATACTTTATTAGTGCTTAGCCGCTTAAATGACTTAGGCGAACCACCAAAAGCACTGTAATCGCCATATCGAGATGATAATTGTTCATATAACCCGCAAGGTGTCAGCATTAAGTTCCACTCTTAATTTGAATTTTTATTCAGAAAATATGATTCTTTCTTGACTTAATAAGTGGATATATTCAAAATGTACAAGTTTTTTGAATAACAACTATAAGATGAAATATCATTATGCCAGCGACAAGAAATCAGGATGAGCTCGTTAAAACTTTTAAAGCGATTCTGAAAGAAGAGCGTTTTGGAAGCCAAAGTGAGATTGTTATTGCGCTTCAAGCCGAAGGATTCGGCAATATTAATCAATCAAAAGTATCTCGTATGCTTAGCAAGTTTGGCGCGGTACGTACACGCAATGCTAAACAAGAAATGGTGTACTGTTTACCAGCAGAGCTAGGTGTACCAACAGCTGGCAGCCCACTAAAAAATCTCGTGCTAGATGTTGATCATAACCAAGCCATGATTGTGGTAAGAACCAGTCCTGGTGCTGCACAATTAATTGCTCGCTTACTCGACTCTATAGGTAAGCCCGAAGGTATTTTAGGCACTATCGCAGGTGATGATACTATTTTCATCTGCCCTGCCAGCATCAAAACAATTGATGACACACTAGAAACCGTTAAATCTCTGTTTAACTACACAGAATAATAAAGCACTTAAACTGAATTTTAATTCTAGCATTAAGCCGAATTAAACAATGTTGAGATTTAAAAAAGCAATGCCTCGGCATTGCTTTTTTATTGCCTAACGGTAAACCCTAAACAGCAGAGAACCGATTATGCGTCGTCAAACTGGGTTAAAAAATCCAGCGAAGGAACAAAGAAAGACGACCCGGTTAAGGCTTTGGTAAACAGCATTAAATGGTCATGATTACCATGAGCATCACCGTGCACCATACTGCGTAACATTTTCTCAAAATGTTCTGGTGTTTTGCACACAGAAATGAACACTAATCCCTGCTCTTTTACCGAACCAAAAGGCATGCTCTGGCGCAAAATCTCTAATGAGTTACCTTGATCATCTTTTAAATTAACCCGCTTTGTATGGCTTGTTAACGGCTTATCTTCAGATTCATATTCAATATCGTCGACCTTAGTACGGCCATAAATATCTTCTTGTTTTTTTAGAGGTAATCTATGCCACTTGCTGAGGTTATGTTTGTATTTTTGTACATGCACATAACTACCTGAAGTGAACTCAGGATCTTCATTACCCACTAATGCGACTTGCTGACGATGACGTCCTTTCGGATTTTCGGTGCCATCGACAAAGCCAGTTAAATCACGGCTGTCCATAAAGCGGAAACCACGTTCTTCATCAACGAGTTCAACCAAGTCTTCAAACATTTGGTTAATCTCATTGGCCACTAAATGCAAAATATCGTAGCGATCACAGCGGATATGCACAAAAATATCATACTCCATTGCAGGTGCGTCACGGTTACCTTCGTTCATCGCCGGAAACGGTTTTAACAATGCAGGGCGTGCTTGAGGATAAAAAGTATCCCAAAAGTTAGCGCCAATCCCCACAAAGCCATTAAAAGCACTGTCGGCATATTGGTCCGTGAGTTCGTATATGTATTGCGCCACATTAGCAATTGATGGGCGTAACTGCTCTTCAACACCATCAATAGCGTTAAACATCAAATACACACTGTGTAAATTCCCTTCTGCGCAAATTCCTAACTGTTCACGAGGCATAACTTGGTTACCCATATAAACTCATCCACCTTAATACTGTTTGTCGGCCTAAATGCTTATTACTTAACAAATTGATGATATTAGATTTGTAATCATTAAGCCAAATCACTTTAGCCTAAATAACCACAAATTACTTGAAGTACACTCACATTTAGATGATTAACTGCCATTCACAGTCAATTATCACCGCAGCAAGCAAATAACGACTAAGTTGAGCAATATGTTAATCAAGAAAAACCACCAGTGGGTGCTCGGCAACGGTAAGGCTGACTCGCTGGCCCGCTGCAAAACTCATGATTGGACTGCTCACTTCTATATAAATATCATTTAACTTAACTTGGTAATGACACACTGAGCCTAAAAACCGCCGATCGATGACTTCCCCGAGGCCCTTTGGATCGGCTTGCAGCATCATTTGTTGTGGCCTTAATAATAATTGCCCCTGCGCCCCAACAGCATGGCTTAACGCAGTAGAACTGGTTAGCACACCTAATGGACTCTGTACCTGATGACTGCTTAATAACGTAACGGGTAAATAATTTGTGGTACCCAAAAAGTCTGCGACGTAACGGCTATTGGGATTGGCATACAAGGTTTCTGCGGCGCCATGTTGAACGATATGCCCTTGCTCAAATAACGCGAGTTTATCGGCAAACACAAATGCTTCATCTTTACTGTGAGTCACAAACACCGCACTGACGTTACGCTGTTTTAATATCGCGCGGATCTCTAACATCATCTCATGCCTAACTTGTGCATCAATGTTAGAAAAAGGCTCATCAAGTAACATGAGTTCGGGTTGGTAAGCTAATGCACGCGCAATCGAAACTCGCTGTTGTTGCCCGCCAGAAAGCTCATGAGGATAACGCCCTCCTAGCCCGGTTAACTTAACCAATTCAAGCATGTCCTCTAATCTTGTTTGGCGCTCAAGCTTATTTAAGCCTTTCACACCGAACAAAATATTATCGCCCACCGTTAAATGCGGAAACAGCGCATAATCTTGAAAAATCATTCCAACACCGCGCTGTTCACTGGCAATGAAAATACCTTCACCACTGAGCACTTCACCGTTAATTTTTATACTGCCCTGGCTAATTCCCTGCAAACCCGCGATGGCTTTTAATAATGTGGTTTTACCGCAACCGCTTGGGCCTAACAAGGCAACAATTTCACCTTGTTGTAGGGTTAAATTTAACTGATGTAATATCACCTGACCTTGATAGTCACTGCTGACATTGCTGATAGATAAAGTCGACATATTAGTGTGACTGCTCCAACGAACGATTTAAATAAATCAATGGGATTAACCCGACAATAACAATCACAATGGCCGCTAATGCACCATGTTCTAGCTTTTCATCCGAGACAAATTGAAACACATACGTAGCCAGGTTTTCGAAGCCTATTGGGCGTAGTAATAATGCTGCGGGTAGCTCTTTCATGCTTTCAATAAACACCAATAACGCACCGGCAAACATGCCTTTGCGTAATAACGGCAAGTGCACACGCCGCAATAATTGCATCGGCGATTGCCCCAACGTAATGCTCGCCATGTCTAATGAAGGTGAAATACGCTTGTAACTGTTTTCTAAGCTGCCAATCGCGATGGCGACAAAGCGCACACAAAAAGCAAATATCAGCGTAAATACACTGCCAGTAAATAATAACCCAGGGCCTTGAGCACCAAACCATTCCATTACATCATTAATGGCAAAATCGATATACGTCAGTGGTACCAATACACCAATGGCTAAAACGGTGCCGGGTAATGCATAACCAGTACTGCTGAGGCGTGAGGCTAAATGATCACTTGAACGTGGGCTCACACGCCTTAAAAACATTAAAAGTACCGCTAACACCACACAAACGGCACTGACGACAGCGGCAATATACAAGCTATTTAAACTGTATTGCCAAAAACGTACATCCCAACTCTCGGCAAAGTAATCAATGGCATAACTGCATAACACGGCAAACGGTAATAAAAATGAGAGGGTTAATAAGCTTAAACAGTAGCCCCATGCAGTCCAAGCTTTTACTGAAGTTAAACGATACCTGTCGGACTCATCTAATCTCGCTTGTTTTTGAAATAGCTGTTGTTTACGCCGAGCAAAACGCTCTACACCCACCATGCTAAATACCACTAATAACATGATTGCAGAGAGTTTAGCTGCCGCGGTTAAACTGCCATAACCTAGCCAGGTGTCGTACACCGCCGTGGTTAATGTCGGTACCGCAAAATAGCTGACAGTGGCAAAGTCAGCGGCGGTTTCCATGGCAACTAATGCAACGCCAACCGCTAAAGCAGGCCTTGCCATAGGTAAAGCTAGCCGCCAAAAACTACGCCAAGGTCCACAGCCCATAACTTTAGACGCGTGCAGCAAGTTCGATGATTGCTCCATAAATGCGGTGCGGGCTAACAAGTAAATATACGGAAATAACACCAGCGACAATACAATGGCTGCGCCGCCAATACTGCGAATGGCAGGGAAATAATAATCATGAGGCGTTTGCCACTCAAACCAAGCCCTCAATGCACGTTGCACGGGGCCCGCGTAATCAAGCATATCGGTATAAACATAGGCGACAATGTATGCTGGCATGGCTAAAGGTAATAATAACAACCATTGAAAATAACGCCGACCAGGAAACTCACAACGAGCAATAAACCACGCCGCAGGTAAAGCAATGATTAGTGAGCCTAAGCCTACTAACAACATTAATATCAGGCTATTGAAAATATAGGTGGGTAATACGGTATTAAACAGATGAGAGAATACCGCTTCGTCTGGCAATGTTGCCTGTACGATTAATGCTAAAAGTGGTAACAGTAATATTGCTGTTATCACATAACCAGTAAGCGACCAGCTTCTGGTTAACCCTAAAATCATAACGTTTACCGAATTAATTACGGCACACTATTAACGGGTAATAATGTGCCGACACTGTTGTTATCTGAAATTTTCCCTATAACTCAGTTACAGATCAAATTTAACTTCATCAAGTAATTTAACCGCGGCTTGATGGTGCTCTGCTAATTTATAGATAGGCAATGAATCCGCTTTAAAATCACCCCAAGATGCCACAAGTTTAGACGGTGGTACATCTGCTTTAACTGGGTATTCCATGTTGACTTCGGCATACATTCCTTGGGCAACATTTGAAGTTAAAAACTCCATTAACTTAACTGCATTGTCTTTATGAGGCGCGTGTTTTGCTAATGCCATACCTGATACGTTGATATGCGCGCCACGGTTTTGCTGATTAGGGAAATTAATGTTAACGGCCTCTGCCCAGCTCTTTTGGTTTTTATCCATCAACATATTACCGAAGTAGTAGCTGTTACCGATGGCGATATCACACAAACCTTCTTTAACCGCTAACACTTGGTCACGATCATTGCCTTGTGGCTTACGCGCAAGGTTGGCTTTTACGCCTTCTAGCCAGGTTTTGGTTTGCGCTTCCCCATCATGGGCAATCATCGAGGCCACTAAGGCGACATTGTAAGGATGTTTACCACTGCGAGTACAGATTTTACCTTTGTATTGTGCAGAAGCTAAGTCTTCATAATTAATATCAATCTTACCCGTGCGCTCTTTTGAAGAGTAAACGTTACGTACGCGCATGGTTAAGGCAACCCAATCGTTTTTCGGCGAACGATATTGAGCAGGAATATTGTCATTAATGACAGGGCTATTGACAGGGCTAACCAGATCTTTCTCAACCAACTCCATCAAGCGAGAAAAGTCAGATGTGAGTACCACATCAGCAGGCGATAAACGGCCTTCGCGGGCAATACGTTCAGCAATACCGTCTTTGGCAAACACCACGTTAACCTTAATGCCTGTTTGCTCAGTAAACTGCGCTAAGATTGGCTCAACTAAAAATGCTTGGCGATACGAATAAACGGTTAGTGGTTCAGCAGCACTGACCGAAAAAGCCATTCCGGCTAACCCTAACAATGCGACGTTATTAAGCAATTTCATTGTGGCACTCTCCTGTGATCAAGCTTTAATAAGCCCTTTAGAATGTAAGTGATAATAATTATCAATTGCATGCATAATAAATAAACGTCACATATTGAGCAAGTGCTGTTTGATTTTTTCGTATTTTAAGTCAACAGAATGTAAACAGCGTAGCCTCTGCACCAGTTTCAATTGGTCAAAATTGCAAGTTACCAATATTTCTCAACGGTAACCTGCCCAGGTGCTCTTCGTAAGTTCTTAGTGAGACCTTTATCCATTAACGCTGTTTGTGCATCACTGATCATCCCTGGATTGCCACAAATCATCACTTGGGAATGTTCGGCATTAATGCCTAAACCGGCTTTTTGTTCAATCAAACCACTGCTCAGACCGTCAGGGATCCGGCAAGATAATCCGTCAGGAAATGCTTCGCGAGTCACAATGGGAATAAAGACAAATTGTTGCGGGTGTTTTACTTGAAGCTGCTTAATGGTGTCTAGATAAGCTAAATCTTCAGCTAGCCTGACGCCATAAACAAGCACCACTTTCTCAAACCGTTGCCAAGGCGCTTGTGTGCCTAGCATTGAAATAAACGGTCCTACGGCTGTGCCAGTCGACAAAAACCATAAGTGTTTACCTTGTAATGCGCCTTGGGGAATTTCATCTAAGGTCATAAATCCGGTGGCTTTAGGGGTTATTTCTATGGTGTCGCCTGGGCTGAGGTTTTGTAAATCTGGCGATAACTGACCATCTTCTACTGCCACCGCAAGCACTTCAACATAATCGGTGCCGGGTGGGTTAACGAGGGAGTAAGCCCGGGCGACGCGCTTGTCATCGCGTATTTGACTTAACTTAATAAATTGCCCTGCAATAAAGGGCTCAATATCAGCTTTAATACGCAAAGAAAATAATTTGTCATTCCAGTCTATGCGTTTAATGACGGTACCGTTAATCCACATGGCGATTATCCTTTGAGATTGGTATGAATAATAATACCAATCTATACAGATATTTGCTGAATGAACAGTCTAAGCGTGTTTAGGATATAAAATTCAACCTCTTGAAGAGGGCGAAAATGTCATTACGTAAGCTTAAGCCTCTTTTGCTTCTGCTTTAGCAGCGTTAGCATCTAGCCTGTCTTGTGCAAATTGAGCCAGTTTTTGCTGGATCAATTCATACGTTTGATCAACACCTTCGGCAATGTCACCTTGCAATACTTTGAGTCCAGACAAAATATCACTGGCTTCTTTAAAGCCTTGATCGATGGCGTCGCCAATTTTCACCATAAAGCTACTAACTTGGTCATCAAACCCCATTGATTGATTTTGTTGCTGATGGGTAGCAAAAAACTTTGTCGCAAAACTCACGATGCGATCAGCGGTAGCTTCAGGTGAATAATCAATGCCTTCTTCGGCATTTTTTTGTACCGAATTTTCGCCTAGGGTCGGTGCGAGCTCTTCGTTAATGGCTTCAATAGCTGCGCGATAAAGCAGTGCCATCGACTTATCACCCGCGGCAATGCTCACTTCTTCTTGCGCAGCTAAAATCGAATTATTCATCATTTGACGGCTAATTTGATTGTTAGTCATTTTAGGCTCAGCGGTGGCGTTTTTTGTTGCTTGTTGGCTGGCTGTCGTCTGATTGTTAGTTTGATTGTTAGTCTGCGAGTTCACACTCGCGTTATTGGTGCTTTTAATATCCATAATCTTGACTCACTTACAATGGCAGATAGCTTAATTATCGACCAAAAAATTTATTTCTGAAGTCATCGTTGTCATATTTTCACATCATTTTCGTCGAGTAACGTTAGCCTACTGATTAGTATCATCAATTTAACTTGCTCAAAGACATGTCTGCTAATATGGTAATAAAAATATTTGTTAAACAAGGACAGCATCATGCCGCAACAACATTGGTTTATGTGGGGAATAGACATTTTCTCAGGTCTATTTTTGGTGCTATTTTGGCTATTATTGATTGCAGTGGTTTATATGTATATCGCAGATAAACTACAAACTAAACAGGCAATTAGGCATAATTACCCTGTGATTGGTCGCTTTCGGTATTTATTTGAAAAACAAGGCGAGTTTTTTAGACAATACTTTTTCTCTCAAGACCGTGAAGAACTGCCTTTCAATCGTGCTGAACGTAGCTGGGTTTATCGTGCCGCCAAAAATGTTGATCGCACCATCGCATTTGGCTCAACCCAAGTATTAGATAAGCCTGGCACTGTGATGTTTATGAACTCAGCCTTTCCTATCAGTGATCATGACCAGCATAACACCGTCGCAGTAACCTTAGGGCCAGACTGTCAGCATCCATACAGCACTAACAAAATTTGCCATATATCAGCAATGAGCTTCGGCGCCTTGTCTCGCCCTGCAATAACGGCATTGTCGCATGGCGCCGCGCAAGCGGGTTGCTGGTTAAACACCGGTGAAGGTGGATTGAGCCCGCACCATTTAAAAGGTCATTGTGATTTAGTCTTTCAAATCGGTACGGCTAAATATGGAGTGCGCAACGAACAAGGTCATTTAGATCCTAAAAAGCTCGCCGAGGTAGCCGCTCATCCTGAAGTAAAAATGTTCGAAATTAAATTAAGCCAAGGGGCCAAACCAGGTAAAGGCGGGATTTTGCCTGCCATTAAAGTCACCGAAGAAATTGCAGCGATAAGAGGCATACCTGTAGGTCAAGATTCTATTAGTCCAAATGGTCATATCGAATTTACCTGCGTAGCCGATATTCTTGACATGATTAATCAAGTACGTGACATCACCGGTAAACCAACAGGGATTAAAGCCGTATTAGGTGATATCACTTGGGTGAACGATTTATGTGATGAAATTGAACGGCGTGGTATGGGATCTGCGCCTGACTTTTTTACCCTCGACAGTTCAGACGGTGGCACTGGCGCAGCACCTCAGGCATTAATGGATAATGTAGGATTACCCCTAAAACAAAGCTTGCCTTTATTGGTCGATTTACTCAATGAACGCGGTTTAAAGCAGCGGATCAAAATTATCGCCACGGGTAAATTAGTCATGCCATCTTATGTTGCATGGGCCTTAGCGACAGGAGCTGACTTTATTGCCTCCGCCAGAGGCAATATGTTTGCTTTAGGGTGTATTCAATCGCTACAGTGCAATAAAGACACCTGCCCTACCGGCATCACCACCCACAATACACGCTTACAACAAGGGTTAGACCCTAAAGACAAGTCTGCACGAGTCGCTAATTATAATCATTTTCTGCATTATGATTTAACGATGATAGCCCATTCGTGTGGCGTTACCGATCCAAGACATCTTACCCGTCACCATGCCCGTATAGTGCAAACCACGGGCGTTGCCGTGACACTCGACAAACATTATCGACACATGCAATAGCGCAGCTAACTTATACCCAAACTACCTGAAGATGCTCGATTTCAGCAAGAATTTACACGCGTTTAGGCAAGGCATTGATTGCGGGTAATGGTCGTTCCCTTTCCAAAATCAATAACGCAGCATAAACGCGTGTAAAACTTGCCCTTTGGGAGTTTCACCGTATTCCCCGGATTATTAAATCAAGAGCGTTGTTGCGTTAATTTATAAGGTACCTACATTATCGCATTAACGCGCCTAGTATTGAAAACACGGTGAAGCTCTGAAACACGTCTCTTCAAGTTGATTGGGTATACTAATTAGGTAGTACTGATATATCTTTTTTTGTACAGCATGGCTTTGCTGAAAATACTAATAGGGTGTAGAATAGAAGTTGATATTGATCACATTAATCTAGGTTGATGTGATTTAGGAACACTTGTAAGCCAAGGATCATATGTTGAAAGTTGCAGCGGAAAATATACCTGTTAACGAAAAAAGCTTGAGTGCTAGCTGTAAAAACTGCGATCGCATGATTGAGATCGAAGGTGAACTTGTGTGCTTTGAACACGGTAAGATTAAGCGTTTAGTATTAGACACATCTCCAAAGTCTTTGATCCAAATGGTGTGTATCGGTTGGCGTAAAAAATAACCTTTTTATATCAGCAATGCCTACTTTAGCGTTATTGTTCAGTTAATAGGCATATCACACTTACCCAATCACATCTTTTATCCCAGTATCATCTTTTCATTAATATCTATACCTAAATGAGTATCAATTCTGTTACATTTTTTAAGTTAAGTAAGATATGAGTCAAACATATTGGGGATTAAAATAGGCACGAAATGTCGTCTTTGCAGTCTATATCTCTACTTTACAATATTCTCATTTTGCTGTTTTTCAACAGCCTTAGCTAACGTCAGCCCACGAGTAGTAACGCGTAACCCTGCACACAAATCATTGTAAACAATCTCAATAGCATCATCTGACATATTTCGCGTTTTCAGCATGGCCATAATCGCAAACCAATCTGTTGTCACTTGATGCCGGGTGCCTTCAAGCGCCGCTATCAACGCAATATTATGCACAAGTCACCTCCACACATCATTTTGCACCTTAATTTAAAACTAATTGATTAATAAGATATTTAGAAAACAAAGCAGTATATCGCAAATAGGTTATATCATTGATATTGGGTATCCCCAATCAAGCTAAAAAATGCATGATTCAGAGCATCTTCAAGCTAATTGGCTATAAGGGTAACTGCGTTAATCTTTGTCGTCAAAACAAACATTCATTATAAATGTAACAATACTCATCTATCGCCAATAAAGTTCAATCACGAGAATACAGCACTCATAATCGTACTGACCCCGTTAACCCTTTTCATTAATTTGCCTGCAACTCATTTTGTTCATGTTGAATATGCCATAAACGTGAATACAAGCCTTGTTGCGCTAATAAACTACTATGAGTGCCGTGCTCAACGATACATCCTTTGCTGAGCACCACGATTTGATCCGCATCGATAATGGTCGACAAACGGTGCGCGACGACTAAACTCGTGTGGCCTTTAGCGGCATCACGTAATGCACTTAATATTGCTTGCTCTGAACGAGAGTCTAATGATGATGTTGCCTCATCAAACACTAAAATAGGCGCGCCTTTTAACACTGCCCGCGCAATAGCGACGCGCTGTTTTTCACCACCCGACAGCTTTAAACCTCGCTCTCCAACTTTGGTGTCACCTTTATCCGGGAGAGATTCAATAAAGTCGCTTAAATGGGCTAGTTGAGTCGCTTGCTTAATGTCCTCTTCTGTCGCGTCTGGGCGACCATAACGAATATTCTCATAGATTGAATCGTTAAATAACACAGTATCTTGTGGCACCACAGCAATGGCTTTACGCAATGCGAGTTGAGTCAAATCACGTATATCGACACCATCGATGGTAATTGCACCACTTTTTACATCATAAAAACGGAACAGAAGCTTAATAATGGTCGACTTGCCAGCCCCACTGTCGCCGACGACAGCAATTTTTTTACCTGCGGGGACATCAAAACTCACCTGCTTTAAAATAGACCGTTGATCAAATTGAAAACTGACATCATTAAATTTTATAGCACCAATACTTGGACTTAGTGGTGAAGCGTTATCTTGATCTTCTACTTGCGGTACATTAGCCATAATATCAAACATACGTTCGATATTGGCTAATGCGCCACGGATTTCACGGTATACAAAACCTAAAAAATTAAGCGGAATAAACAACTGCATCATAAAGGCATTAATCAATACAAAATCACCAATGGTCATCACATCCATTGCGACTTGGTGTGCTGCTAATGCCATCATTGCGGTCATTGCTATAGCAATAATCAATGCCTGGCCACCATTAAGAGCCAATAACGATAAGCGGTTTTTACGCTTAGCAACTTCCCATTGGGCTAGCGCATCATCATAACGCTGTGATTCGTAGTGTTCGTTATTAAAATATTTTACCGTTTCATAATTCAACAAGCTGTCTATCGCACGGGTATTAGCAAGTGAGTCAGCTTTTGCTGCATCGCGCACATATTCGGTGCGCCACTCAGTTGCTCTTATCGAATAGCCAATATAAATAATCACTGAAACTAAGGTGATGAGTGCAAAGTTAATACCGTAATTAAAAAAGAAAATGCCGATAACTAACGTAATTTCGAGCAACGTAGGCACAATATTAAACACCATAAAGCGCATTAAAAAGCTCACACCACTCGTGCCTCGCTCAATATCACGAGACAAACCACCGGTACGGCGATCAAGATGAAAATCGAGATCTAAGCGATGCAAATGATCAAACACAGTCAGCCCTAAACGACGAATAGCGCGTTCTGTCACCCGGCCAAATAAGGTGTCGCGCACCTCACCAATAATCACGTTTAAAAAACGAATAGCACCATATGCGACAACCAAACCAAACGGCACTGCTAAGACCTGTGCTGTACTTGACTTATCTAAGGTGTCGACAAGATCTTTCAGAATAAACGGTAAGCCTACGCTCGCAATTTTAGCAATAACTAAACACAACATGGCCAATAATACGCGGCCTTTAAACTCAATGAGATACGGCCATAATAATCGTAAAACATGCCAGTTTAGTTTCCCTACTGGGCCCTCAAAATACGCAGAAGGTCTCATCGTGACTCCAATGTTAGGCCGCTTAACGTGGCAATGTGTTCATGAGGTTTATCAATATTGTCTTATTATAAAGCATTTTCTTATCAGACTTGCGTCACATTCTACTTGATTAAACACGAAGGTATAATAAGCCATTTCACTTGTTACCATTAAATAATGTAGCACTTTAGACTTACCGCGTTAGCAATAAACAAACACTTTTATACTACTATCTGGTTTTATTTCATCATTTTGTGCTTTTAAAGCCCAAATAGAGTTATTTCTGTGGATATTATTTGATACTCTTCAGGTATAAAGAAACGACTGTTTGGTTATAAGCAAACAACGATTTACAGTTTGAAGGATGCTTTATGTTGGATAGCACGAAAGTTCAATACCCACCATTACAACTAATACAAACCTGGGTATGGATGATGATTGAATCAGGTAATCCTGAATTACAAGATAAAGGCCGCGATAATCTTATTTCAGCCTTTGGCAGCTTGGCAAAAGCAAATGAATATTTAGTCGAACAGGTAAAAAAATAAGGCGCATATTGCGCCTTATTTTTTATTAATATCAATCAGTTACTTTTTCGACGCTCAATCACACTTTGGCTGAGTGTCGCAAGTAATGACTCGGTATCTGTCCAACCTATGCAGGCATCGGTAATACTTTGTCCATAACACAGCGCTACACCTTCCACTAAGTCTTGACGACCTTCCACCAAATGGCTTTCAACCATCACACCAAATATAGCTTGATTACCGGCAGAGATTTGCCCCGCGACATCATCAGCAACGAGCATTTGCTTTTTATAATCTTTACTACTGTTTGCATGGCTAAAATCGATCATAATATTATCGGCAACATTCGCTTTTGCCAATTGCACAGAGATATCTTTGACATGCTCGGCGCTGTAGTTTGGCTCACGGCCACCGCGTAAAATAATATGACAATCAGGATTACCCTTGGTCGACACAATCGCAGAGTGGCCAAACTTGGTAACCGATAAAAAATGATGTGGTGCATTTGCTGCACCAATTGCATCGATTGCCACTTTAATCGTGCCATCGGTACCGTTTTTAAACCCAACAGGACAAGACAAGCCTGATGACAGTTCACGATGTACTTGTGATTCTGTAGTGCGAGCACCAATCGCGCCCCAGCACATCATGTCAGCCACGTACTGCGGAGTAATCATATCGAGAAACTCACCCGCCGTAGGCATGCCATGCTCATTTAAATCAACAAGAAGCTTACGAGCAGTACGTAAACCATCATTTAATTGAAAGCTATTGTCCATATAAGGGTCATTGATCAATCCTTTCCAGCCAACGGTAGTACGAGGTTTTTCAAAATACACTCGCATCACAATTTCAAGCTGATCTTTATATTGTTCACGCAATGCCACTAAACGTTGGCCGTACTCAAGTGCTGCAACCGGATCATGAATAGAGCAAGGACCAATAATCACTAATAGACGGTCGTCCTTTCTGGTCAAAATATGATGGATATTATTACGCGCATTAAACACGGTTGCTGATGCATTTTCAGTTGCCGGAAATCGTTCAAGAATCGCGATCGGAGGTAGCAATTCTTTTATTTCATCGATACGAATATCGTCATTTTGATAATACATAATGGTTACAACTCCGGCAAAACCTACTGGAACTATGATTCAATAGATTGAAAAACAGAAAATTTAATTCATAAAAGTGATATAGAAAACGAGTAGAGTACATCAGGAAAATGAACAAGAATCTTCAATTTAACCAGTATTTATCGACAAATCAATCAAGTATTATTCATCACAGCCGATAATAAGTCATCGTTACCATTAACGTTAAGTTATGTGCTGAAAAGTCATACTCGAACAATCTAACCGCATTGACAACGGCACACTTTGCAACAATATTCTAACGGTTAGTGTTTATTTTAATGAGCTCAATGACATCATCGTAGAACTCTAACAATCGATCCCTAACACGCAATACTTATCAGAGTGACGTCATTACAAGGAAGTGAGTTTTCAATACATACGTTTTAATGAGTCAGTAGCAATAGAAGGAAGTTAACGTTTGAAATTTGGCATTATTTTTTTGCTCATCACGCTTAGCTCATTTATCGGTCAAGCCGTTTCAACGGTCACCGTTGTTGCCGATCCGACAGAAACGATTCATCCTTCTGAAAAAGCCCACCCATTAGTTGACCAGCATGCAGAGCACTATCAACAAGCATCCTTACCAAGTTTAAAACAAATCAGCTTCTCAACAAGTAACAGCATAGCGCCCTATTTTTTTGCTGATAAACCACAGGGTGTGCAATATGACTTATTGGTTGCCGCGCTTGAGCTTAACGACATTGCAATTAAAGAGCTGGTGCATGCGCCGAATCTACGCGCACAACGATTAGTGAATACTAAAAAAATCGATTGCATGGTGAATACACCAGATAATGTCGAGGGGATGTTTTACACCCAAAGCTTAATTGAGTATCAAAATAGTGTATTTTATTTAACTAAAAATCATTTACAGGTTAATAATGTACAAGATCTTAAACCCATCACTATTTTGGGATTTCAAAACGCAAAACATTACCTTGGTGACGAATTTGAAACATTAGCAACAGGCAGCTCAAGCTACAGCGAAATATCAAATCAAAAAAGTCAGGTAGTCATGCTGTTTAATGGTCATACACAATCAATTGTGCTCGAGCGTCGTATTTTTGAGTATTATCGCCACCAACTACGTGACAAACTCAATACCAGCCTCCCGGTGACTGAAGTGGCATTATTTGCTCCTGCTGAACGCAAAATTGCTTGCCATGACAAACACACTGCCGCCATAGTAGACCGTGCAATATCAACGCTAAAGCAGTCTTATCGTTACCAAGAGATCCTCGATTTAGCAGAGCAAAATAGTTACCAACCCGCGCAATATTACAATCAACTCACTCGATAACGCGTTAAACAACTGAATAGATAAATCTTGAATCAACTCAGCATTAACATGTTAACGCTGTTTCATTGCTTGTAACTTACTTTGGTAGCGCTGTTTATTATTGCCATCACTTAACGCTAAAGCCCGTTTCATATTTTTCTCTGCCAAGCGCTCCTCACCCGTTGCCCAATATGCTCGCGATAAACCAAAATAAAACTCATGGCGATAATCTGCTTTTTCAACGGCACGTTTGTACCACACCAACGCATCTTGATATTGTTTATCAAAATAGGCTTGCTGAGCCATATCAAAATAATAAAAAGGATTATTAATACGTGCCAGTTCAAGCACTTTATGCACTTGCGCCCACTCTTCTAAGCGATCTTGCTCGCCTAATATTAACGCCAAATTATACAATGTAGATAAGTCGTGCGGGTCAACATTCAGTGCGGTGCGATATACCCGCTCGGCGGCATCGTTGTCACCTTTATGGCGATAAATAACGGCAAGTGTATTAATGGCAGCAACATAACGTGGATGTAAAATGATGGCTTTTTTCACCAGAGCATAAGCCCTGTCATAATCACTGTTAATTAAAGCTTCAGCAGCAATATTGTTGTAATACATAGCGCTAAGTTGGCGTTTATTGACCTGCTTTTTCTTGTACGCTCGAACCGAACGCTCAGGTAAAAAATCAACCAACACCTCTGCCCCTCTAAATAGCACGGTATGATTATTTTCTGGCGGCATCAAACTCAAATTAACATGGCCATTGACCAAGAAAAATCCGCCGCGACGGTCCCAAATAGGTTCAACATCAATATCGTTAAACTCAACCGGTACGCCTAACACGTCAGCTAGCGCAGCAGACAACACAACCAAAGACATACAATTGCCTTGTCGATTTAATACGGTTTCACTGGCAGGACGAGTGTAATGATCACGGTATTCAAATCCCCCCGCCTGTGCTCCAATGTATTGCGCTAACCATTCATTGGCTAACTTATTGTGACTACGAAGAGAATTTTCAGCTTGATATTGACGTCTAAATTTAGCAACAAAGGACGCAGGCAAACGATAAATATCATCCACATTAATGGTGCTTACAGGCGTAAACAGCTCATCTTTAAATAGGGTCTGTACATCAAGTTGCTTAACTGCTGATGAGGTAGACTGACAAGCGTTTAAGCTGCATATTAAGCCGATTAAGATAAATGACCTGACTCTCAGTACTTTAGCACTTGCCGTGATTAGCCTCAGAGCGATAAAGCTTAATATTTTTACACTAGATAAAAATCCATTTTGATTCGGGCATAATGCCTTTTTGGCGCTCCTGCTTGGGTGATAAGCGAACATAATTCAACCCTCAGATAGGAATAAGCTATCTAAAAGCGTAGTCAATAGTCCTAATTTCAGCCACTAATTGACACTCATTGCGCAGAGTATTGCTTAGAGTGTTGCGCACTATGATGATTATTTGGGTAAAGAAGGATTGCGTTGATAAGGGTCAATTTCGATAAATAATTGTTGGTCTTGATATTGATAAGGTCGGTAATGATGTTGACCACATTGAAAGTAGAGGTAGGTAGTATCGACAGAAATACAGTTTAACGGGAGAGATTGCAAAATATTTAATTGCTGTTGTTGTCTCATTAACTGTTGCCATTCATGTTGCAACAAAACCTCGTTACGCACCGCAAATGCATCGAATGCTTCAGAGGATTTACGCACCACAACATTGCCTGCATTCACAGCAAAACTCAACATCACCAATGATATTACGCAAGCCAACTTAAATTTATTCACCATTGCCACATGCCTCTTTATACCATTGCGTGTTAGTAAATGATCTCTCAGCTAGAATTTAAAAGGGCTTAAACAAGGCGTATGACTGAATGAATAGTTGTTCTCTTTCGAAGTCATGCAACGCAGTGTAAGCCCTTTTAAAACTCGCCACAAAGGAATGCCCCAGCCGCTTTTGCTTTGCGTTCTCGCTATTTGAAAGGGAACAACCATTACTGCATAGCGACGCCTTAATCAAACACCGCTGGATGCATTCTGAGTGGTCACTTATTAATGCGCAATGGTATTATTTAAATCATATGTCACCAACTTACTACAAATATAAAAAAACAGAACCCGAAGGTTCTGTTTTTATACATCATTGACGGATCTAATTAACTTGCAGATTTAACACTCACAAACTCAGGGTATGCATCAACACCACAGTCAGACACATCCATACCGTTGTATTCTTCTTCTTCTGTCACTCGAATGCCCATGGTCATTTTTAACACAAACCATACGAGTAACGATGCAGAAAATACCCAGGTAAAGATAACTGCTGCGCCATATAACTGACTACCAAAGCTTGCATCGGCATTTGATAAAGGCACTAACATTAAGCCTAAGAAACCGGCTACACCGTGAACAGAAATCGCACCGACTGGGTCATCAATTTTGATACGGTCTAATGCGATGATAGAGAATATAACCACGGCACCTGCAACTAAACCAATCACGGCAGCCATTAAGAATGATGGCGATAATGGGTCTGCGGTAATGGCAACTAAACCAGCTAACGCGCCGTTTAAAATCATGGTTAAGTCGGCTTTGCCCCAAACTACCTTACAAACTAGTAGAGAAGAGATTGCACCAAAGGCCGCGGCGGAGTTGGTATTAACAAAGATTTTAGCTACTGCGGTTGCGTTTTCAGCATCAGACACTAATAACTGTGAACCACCGTTAAAACCAAACCAACCCATCCATAAAATGAACATCCCTAATGTCGCCATCGGTAAGTTTGAACCAGGAATAGGATTAATTTGACCGTTCGCGCCATACTTGCCTTTACGTGCACCGAGTAACAATACACCCGAAATTGCAGCAGCCGCACCAGCCATGTGCACAATACCGCTACCAGCAAAGTCAAAGAAACCGGCTTCTGATAAAAATCCGCCGCCCCATGTCCAGTAACCTTCAACTGGGTAAATAACGGCTGTCATTACTACAGAGAATGCTAAGAAAGACCACAGTTTCATACGTTCTGCTACTGCACCAGATACGATAGACATCGCAGTTGCCACAAACACAACCTGGAAGAAGAAGTCAGACTCTAATGCATGGTCTGCATCGCTTGCTTGTGAGCCTATTAACGAACCAAACGATGGCAAAATACCACCTTCAGTATTGTCGACGTACATAATGTTGTAGCCAACAAGCAAAAACATGGCACAAGCGATTGAGTATAAACACACGTTTTTAGTTAAAATTTCTGTGGTGTTTTTAGAGCGGACAAGTCCTGCTTCTAACATGGCAAAACCAGCAGCCATCCACATGACCAACGCACCTGAAATTAAAAAGTAGAAGGTATCTAATGCGAAACGTAATTCAGTTACTGTGAGCCCTAATTTTGTTAATTCTTCCATAATTGCCCCCTATAACGCTTCGTTATCAAGTTCACCCGTACGGATACGGATCGCTTGTTCTAATTCAGTCACAAAAATTTTGCCATCACCGATTTTACCGGTATGAGCTGCGGTGGTGATCGCTTCAATTAACATTTCTAAGTTTTCAGATTTAGTGGCAATTTCTAATTTTACTTTCGGTAAAAAATCCACTTGATACTCTGCACCACGATAAAGCTCTGTGTGCCCTTTTTGGCGTCCAAAGCCTTTAACTTCAGTAACAGTCATACCCTCAATGCCCATGCCTGCAATGGCTTCACGGACATCATCCAATTTAAATGGTTTGATGATAGCGCTGACGAGTTTCATCTCGACCTCCAAAAGTGTGAAAAAATATAGTTGTTATTGATTTGTTGTATTAACTAATTCAATCATTAGGCCACTTTTTTAAATCCATGTTTTAAAACACTTTAATTTATATTCTTGATTATAGACGCATATAAAAGCACCAATGGCGTGCATTAAAAAATCAGTAGCGCCTTATTTTGGTGCAACAACGGTGTCAATCCATTTGTATGAGTTAAAGGAGGGACACTGTTAATTAAAATAAGATTATGAAAACTGAGGATGCTGAAAACTGAGGATGTTGAAAAATGAGTATTGTGGAAACAGAGAGTTATAAGAGCAAAAAGTCGCGATGGCTGAGAAATATTAGAAATGGTAGTTATTGACACATCAGAGTGATGAAAAGAATTATCGCTGAAATAAGCAGCTTTGCGCTACATTCTCGCTATTTGAAAAAGAACAACCATGGCGACATAGCGACGCCTTAATCAAAAAAACGCTGAATGTATTCTGAGTGGTCACTTATTAATGTGGATTGGTATTAGGCTAATCAAACCACAAAAATAAAAACCGCTCACTAGGGAGCGGTTTTGGCTAATCATTAACAAAATAACGATATAAGTCGCTATTCCATCATTGCTGATTACTTATAGGTTGCTTCGCGTTTCTTCGCTTCTTCAGTCCACTTAGGCACAAGTGTTTTCTTGAATTCAGCTTTTTCAGCATTCATGGTTTTCATGTCCATGCCTAATGCTGCTTGCGCTTTTGCTTTAGTAGAAGTATCAGGGTATGCAATAGGTTGTTTAACACCTTTAGCACCTAATACCTGAGCCAATTTAACACGAGCATCAGCAGCTTTATCTAATGCAGTACCTAAAATACGCAATACTTCAGCTGGAGCATGAGTTGAGGCACCATGTGATGCAGTTGCAAAATCCCAACGCCATTGTGAATGACGAATATCCATTAGAATTGGCTTCATTTCAGCTTCAGTCGCGCCGGCATCCCAAGCAGCTTTCGCTTCAAAGTGAGCTTTAACTAATTGTTCTTCAACACGCGCTTTTAAATCTGCTGCTTTATGCTTACTCTCTTCAACTTGCTTAACCATAAACTCTTTGCTTTGGCTATGACATGTTGCACAGGTTTCTTCAAAGCGATCAAATGGATTACCCACTTTATGGTCAGTATATTTGCGCCCTTTGTCATTAGTCACTTTAGGCATATGACAATCAACACAGCTCACATTATTTTGACCGTGAGTACCCATTTTCCAAGTTTCATAACCAGGGTGTTGAGCTTTTAACATAGGTGTTTTAGACACGGCATGAGTCCAGTCAGAGAACTCTATGCTGTCATAGTACACTTCCATTTGCTCAACAGTGGTACCCATATCCCAAGGAAATTTAACAAAACCAGGACGATCTGCTGTTTTCTCGAAATAGTATTCAACGTGACATTGAGCACACACCATTGATTGCTTATCTTTACGAGAGGCTTTATCAAATGGGGTATTGATTGTGTTCATTGCGCGATCAACGTAAGGACGTGATATGCGTAACTTTGGTGAACCCTTTTCATGACAGTCGCCACAACCTAGAACATTAACGATTTCTGGTCCGCCTTTAGCCCACTTACCGCTAAAGTAGCCGTCTTCGCCTTGCTCTTCAATCATACGAGGTACGTCAGGGCTTTTACAGCTCCAACATGCCATTGGCATTGGACCGTCTTCTGCATTTTTGGGTGCGCCCGTGCGTAATGAATTAGTTACGTCAGTAATTGCATACATATGACCACGTGGTGCACTATAGTCTTTAGCAAAACCGTAACCTGCCCATAACACAACTAGACTAGGTACTTTTTCCAACATATCAACAACGTCTTTGCTTTCATCAGTTTCATGCCAGCTGTTATATTGATTTGAAAATTTATCTTTAAAAACCTCATTACGAGGCTCGGTTTTATCACTCGCCATTGCGCCTGCAGCCATAAAGCTGGCAGCGATAACAGCACTGAGTGCAATTGATTTTACGTTCATCTTCATCACCCTTTATCTCCGTGTTACATTATATTTATGTTAATAATCACGACATCTCCACTAACAAAAGTAGCCATTAACCTCGAACTTAGACATACCCCTAATGAGGTATAGAGGTGAAAGTTTGCGCCAGATCAACATGTAAACAGGATGTATCTCACATTTCTGTAAAATGGTTAATGTAATGCAGACACACCTAATGTAGAACACACGATTAGATAAGGGTTAAAACCCTATTTTTGTCTGATCAATATTCCATTTTTTCGTCATGTTAAGTAGGATTTTATGTTCACTCGAGGCAGTCTTACCTCCACCATTTTAAGCTTAATGCTGTTGCTGATTTTATTGTCATCAAGCTTAGCAGTGTTTTCCATCGTTAACTTAACTTTTAGTCTAGACGATGCGAAAGGGATTAATGCTTCTGGCTCAATGCGCATGCAAAGTTACCGTTTATTGCTCTTTACCAATGCCGGCAGCATCAACACCGATGAAAAAATTATCGAATTTGAAAATACCCTTAATTCTGATGCACTAAAAAGAACACTTGCCTGGTACAGCCCACAAGAACTGAGCGAACAATACTTGTTGGTTATCGACAAATGGCAGGTGATGAAAACCTACATTGAAGAAGGCAATGCACGCCTATATTCAGTAGCATTAAAAGACTTTGTCGATACCATTGATACGCTAGTATTGAAGATGGAATTGTTTGCGGCATTTAAGCTAAAACTACTGGTTATTGGCCAAATTATTGGCTTAGTGATTTTGCTTGTGATTGCATTTATGTCGGTATTATTTACGCGTAAACGGGTTGTTAAACCGTTGCAATTATTAATGGACAGCGCGGCCACAATCTCTAAGGGTAACTTTAAAGTAGAGATGCCTAAAACGGGTTATATAGAGCTCACCGCACTCGGTAATGCATTGAAAAAAACGGCGGCCGAGTTAGCCGATTTGTATGAAGATTTAGAAGGTCAAGTTAACGACAAAACCCTAGCTCTGACTCGAGCCAATAACGAGCTTGGTTTCCTCTATGACAACCTCGTTATGCTCCATGCCGATAAACTCGACTACAAAGCGTTACAATCTGCAATCAATCAACTGAAAGGCTTTGAAAACCTGGATTTTCTCAGGTTAGTGATTAAGCATGAAGATGACTCAAGCGATGTCATTAAAGCGGAAGGCGGCTGGCCAGATGAAGCAAACAACATAAAGTCAGTACAGTTTCCATTAACGATTGAGGCAACCAAACTGGGCTATTTAGACGTCATATCAAGTCAGCCCTTAAACCGTCAGCTATTTGAAAATTTTGCCATGATGCTGTCGCGTTCTATCACCATTCATAATGCAACAGAACAACGCCAACAACTGGCGTTAATGGAAGAACGTGCTGTTATCGCCAGAGAGTTACATGATTCGATTGGGCAATTATTGTCATTTTTAAAAATTCAGGTCAGTTTACTTAGAAAAAGCTTAGATCAAAGCTGCCGCAGCCCAGTAGTTGAGGGGCAGTTGATAGAGATCAATGAAGGCGTGAGTACAGCGTATGTACAATTACGTGAATTATTATCAACCTTTAGATTAACCATTAAAGAACCCAACTTAAGCCAGGCGATTGAGGTCATGCTCGATCAATTGCGCCAACAAAGTGAAGTTGATATCAAGCTTAATTACAAACTGTCGTCTCATTTACTGGAAGCAAAGCAACATATTCATATTTTGCAATTGATACGCGAAGCAACGCTAAATGCAATAAAACACGCCAGTCCGTCTCATATAATGGTAGATTGTCAGTTAACAAAAAATGGTATGATAACCATAGCGATATGCGATGACGGTATTGGTGTTGCACATTTACAAGAACGCGACCAACATTTTGGTATCGGTATTATGCATGAACGAGCCAATAAACTCGATGGCATAGTGTCGTTCAACAGTAATCAGCATGGCGGCACCACCGTTACGCTCAGTTTTCCACCTCAACAGGAGCCTTTAAATGGGTAAGCCGTATTCCGTACTTGTTGTAGATGATCATCCCCTGTTACGCCGTGGCATTTGCCAGCTTGTCACCTCTGACAGTGATTTTTTACTTTTTGGCGAAACGGGCACTGGCTTAGAAGCACTCACAGCCGTTGCTGACAATGAACCCGATATCATTTTACTCGACTTAAATATGAAAGGTATGTCAGGCCTCGACACGCTTAACGCCATGCGCCAAGAAGGGGTTACCGCGAGAATTGTCATTTTAACCGTATCAGACGCCAAGCAAGACGTTATTAGACTGCTTCGTGCAGGTGCTGATGGTTATTTACTTAAAGACACTGAGCCTGATTTATTACTTGAGCAACTCAAAAAAGCCATGTTAGGCCATAGAGTCATTAGCGAAGAAGTTGAGGCTTATCTTTACGAGCTAAAAAATGCTACTGATGACAACACCTGGATTGAAAGCCTCACGCCACGTGAATTACAAATTTTGCAGGAACTTGCGGAAGGGAAAAGTAATCGCATGATTTCTGAAGACTTACACATCAGTGAAGGCACGGTAAAAGTGCATGTAAAAAATCTACTGCGTAAAGCGAATGCCAAATCACGTACCGAAATGGCAGTACGTTATCTTAATAACTAGCCGAGTAAACGCTGTAAAGTAATCACCCTGTCAACACGCTTTTGATGAACATTGCGATTGGCGATACCCCACACCTGAGCGTGGGGTATTATTATCTTTGATTAATAAAGGCAAGCCAGCTTTGCAATACAGACTCAAAGTCTTCTAAACCGCAATATGACTCCGACTCCGCATCATACAAATTCATTGCGTCATCTAAATAATGCTCTTCTTCAAAATCGATGACATTAGCAAAAACTCGCACCTGTTCTGTGTCGATATCGATGGTCAAGTCAGCACCGACGTGACGCCACTGATTTTTACTGCCTGATTTAATTAAAATAATTTGAGTTAGGATATTATTAGCTCGGCTGTTATCGTCACCTAGATCTTCAGCAAACCAGCGGCCTAATACTTCATGCCCCATACTAAACTCAGCAAAAACCGTTCCTTCCAAACGGTTACGACGAAATTGATATTCCATTATTGTTGCTCTGTAATTAGCGTTATCACTATTTTAACCGAAGAAACCAAAACCTGCTGCCTGTAATGTCGTCGGATCAGTCCACATCTGATTAAATGTTAGATAAATATAGGGTTTCATTCGCTATAATCAATATATATACCCAATAAACCTGGGCCAAACTTAATGGCTGTGATAGCGAACACTTGGAATGATAAACAATGAATACTGGTTTTATTTATAGCTTACTGTTAACGGGGCCAAATGCAGGCCAGTCTCTGAGCGAGGAGCAAGTGGCTCAATGGCAGCCTCAGGATGGCTTATTGTGGCTACACCTTCGCTATCGTGAACCTAAAGCCCGTAAATGGATCCTGAACTCGGGGCTCGACCGTGTCGAAACCGATACCTTATTAGCCACCGATACTCGCCCTAGGGTCGTCAACTCAAACAAGGGAGTGTTGTTAGCGCTGCGCGGAGTGAACTTAAATCCCAATTCAGATCCTGAAGATATGGTCGCGATACGCATTTATGCCGAAGAGCATAAAATCATTTCAACCTGCGAGCGTCAGCTGCAATCGGTTATCGACATTGCAGATGCCATTTCCCAAGGTAAAGGCCCTATCGATACCGCTGCATTTATCATGGCCATTTGTGAACGTTTAACGCATCGTAAAGTTGAATTTATCGGTAAACTTGAGGAGCAACTCGACGAGTTAGAAGAGCGCGTGGTGACTAAAGTCAATAAAAGCTTACGTACCGACATTGCCGAACTTCGCCGTCAAACCGTAGTGCTTCGTCGTTACCTAGCGCCACAGCGTGAAGCCTTTTCGCGGATGTTACACGAAACCAACGAGCTCTTTGACGATAATGACAAAGTCCGTTTACGTGAAATCCATGAAACCTTAATTCGAGTGATTGAAGATCTTGATGCTATACGTGACAGGGCCAGTGTGACGCAAGAAGAACTGCAATCGCAACAATCAGAACAGGTGAACCAACGGCTGTACTTTTTATCTTTGATATCGGCCGTATTTTTACCACTGGGCTTTTTAACTGGCCTGCTCGGCGTCAACATTGGTGGTATTCCAGGTGCAGAGACTAACTGGGCATTCGCCGCATTCTGCGGTGGCTTATTTGGCCTTATCGCCTTGCAAATGTATTTATTTTATCGTTTAAAGTGGCTGTAAACGTTAGGTTTATTAATCTGAGCCCGGAATAAGGGATGAACTTATGTTATTTAAAATCAGCATGTTACACCTCCTAACTTTCAAGCTTGTCATTTGTTCTGCTAACAAGGCGAATTGACGCGTCAATAGCTAGCCTATTGTAAGTCGATTCAACACAGTTAGCAGGGCAAAGGGCTGTTTGAAAGGCGTTTATTATCCCGGGCTTAGGTTATTAGCCGTTGATCTGGGTAAAACGACCAAGTTACACCCAATAAAAAAGGACGCTTAGCGTCCTTTTTGTAATTAACTCAATCATTTGGGCGTTAACACCAAACACGAGTCAGCATGTATTCACACTATTACTTGGTCGCGGCAGCGGCAGCTGCTGCTTTTTCTACAGACACAAGTTCAACTTCGAAAACCAATGTTGAGTTAGCTGGAATAGTGCCAGTATCGCGGTCGCCATATGCAAGTTCTGCAGGGATAACAAACTTATACTTAGCGCCTACAGGCATTAACTGTACACCTTCAGTCCAACCAGGAATAACACGGTTCAATGGGAACTTAGCCGTTTCACCACGAGCATATGAACTGTCGAACTCAGTACCGTCAATTAACGTGCCACGGTAATGTACTTCAACGGTGTCTTCTGCAGCAGGTTTGTCGCCTTTACCCGCTTCTAATACTTCGTATTGAAGGCCAGATTCAGTCGTCGTTACGCCTTCTTTGGCTTTATTGTCTTCTAAGAATTTTTTGCCTTCAGCAACTGATTTAGCCGCTAACGCTTCAGCTTGCTCTAAACGCTTGTCGTTTAACTTTTTGTCTAGGTCTTGTAATACAGTTTGCATTTCTTCTTCGGTCAACTGCATTTCTTCGCCTAAGCCATCGCTAAAGCCTTTGATAACCATAGTACGGTCAACAGCAAAACCTAACTCTTCTTGCTCTTTAATGTGACCAGACATGTACTTACCAATTGAACCACCCACACTGTATGCTTCTTTTTGAGCGTCAGTTGTTAACTCTACTTTCTTTTGTGCTACGTCTTGTTCTTGGTTACATGCAGTCAAACCAACAACAGCTAATGCAACTAACGATAATTTGTAAATAGATTTCATTAAAGCTTCCTCAGCATCCTTTAGTGGTTACAATAACCTAATACATTCTAACTATGAGATGTTTTAGTGGTCATGTTCGCTTGCCACTTTATACTAGTTAATGGGGTTATACCATTGGGTCAACCTTATATCACAAGGTTTACGACAATAATTCAAGGGGCAAGTTCATGACACGGGTTTCAATGCTGTTTTTTTGCTCAACTTGGCTGTGCGTATGGCTTTTATCAGGTTGCCAACCCGCACCAAACAAGGTTGTAGAGATCACGACTGACGCCAGTTACAGTGCGAGCTTGTCTGCCGACGGCCAATTAGCATTGGTGAGCACCGCCAACAATGGGGTACAAGTGTGGGATTTAACTGGCCCAAGCATGTCCTACCAATGGCTTCAAGGTCAGCAAGATAACACCAGTAATGTCATCGATACGGCAATATCAGCCAACAATACCTTTGCCGCGACCATTAGCAGTAGCTCATTAGCCATTTGGCGCTTAAATGATGGCAGCTCAGTCGGGTGGTGGTCACTGCCCTCGTATGCTCAAAGTGTCGCTATCGCCGATAATGGCCAAACATTAGTGGGACTTGTGGATGGTTCCGTGATGTCACTATCCCCACAAAAAAGTCGTTTAATTCAATTTTTAGGCCATCAAGAAAAGGTCAATAGCGTATCGATAAGTGCCGATGGTCAAACGGCGCTAACAGGCGGAAATGATGGCAAAGTGATGTTATGGAATAGCCAAAGCGGCCAACCCATCAAGCAATGGCAATTAAGTTCACGTATTACCAAAGTTCTCATCAACGACAGTGGCAGCTTAAGTTTTGCGGCTGACATCACCGGCAATGCTACCGTGTGGCAATCAGCTTCTGGTGAGCCGTTGAGTAAACTGAATATTATTCGCCGCCAAATGAACTTTTCCTCGGCACGCTTTGTCAAAAATGATACACAACTGCTCACAGGTACGCCCTCAAAAGAGATTTTTTTGTGGCAAGTTGACTCTGGTGAATCCTCAGGGCACTGGCAAGTTCAGCTGAGTAAAAACACCCAAAACAGAGGCGCTGTAGTATACTCTGCCGCAATGACAGCCCAAGGCACCATTGTCAGCATTAGTAGCCAAGGTTTAATTGAATATTGGCAGCAGTAACAGAGATAAATAGAGGCCCATATGGAGCACGTTTTGCAGAAGATTGACGACCTTGAAATGAAGCTTTCTTTTCAGGACATCACCATTGAAGAACTTAATCAAGAAGTGATTAAACTCAATACATTAGTTGCCAGACTACAACAGCAAATGCTATTAATGGTCAACAAAATGCAAGCTATGGAGCCGAGTAATATGGCATCCCAAGCCGATGAAACACCGCCACCGCACTATTAATATCGTCATACTCAATACCATGACAACACACGTGTGGTTAGGCTCATTGGTAAATAGCTTGTCATTGCTCCCCTTAACGATTAGCAGGCATACATGAACTTAAATCAACACCTCGCAATAGCCACGACAGGCGATGATATTCTCACGCTGATGGCTGAGCCTGTGACGGTGTTTGATGATAAATTGCGCACTTTGGCCGATAGCATGCTTAGCACCATGCTTAATGCTAACGGTGTCGGTATCGCGGCCACACAAGTGTTTAGCCCAGTGGCAATGTTTATCATTGCATCCAATCCAAATGAACGCTATCCAGATGCCCCAGTGATGTCGCCAACTGTAGTCGTTAATCCCAAGATATTATCAACCTCAGCGGCCACAGAAGCTGGCATTGAAGGCTGCTTATCCATCCCGGGGCAACGCATAAGTATTTTGCGTCATAGCCAAATTGAAGTGCAATACCAATCACTTGACGGACAATGGCAACAACAAGTGTTAAACGGTTTTGTTGCGCGTATTTTCCAGCATGAATATGACCACCTGCAAGGCATTACTTTACTTGAACGCATTAACTTAATGACATCTCAACCAGAGGTGCTGCCATGCTAAAATCACTCTCTATGGCGTTTTTACTCATAATAGGGCTGTCGGGTTGTGCTTATAACAGTGTGTTTGTCAATTATCCCTCACAAATCGCCCCGTATAAGCAGCAGTTGAGCAGTGACTCTCCAGCGGCAAACATCACCGATTTAGCTGACAATATTAGCGGCAACGATGGCCTGCTCTATGCCCAAGAGTCGGGAAGAATTATGCAAATTGCCGGCGATTTTGAGCTCAGTAAAACCTATTACCAACAAGCGATTTCGGCATATCAAGCCTTTGACGACAAAGCGATTATTAGTGCTAGCAAACTCGGCTCTGGCGCAAGCAGTTTATTATTAAACGACAATGCCATACCTTATCGCGGCCCAGGTTATGAGCGCATTATGGTGCACCAGTATCAAGCATTTAATTATTTATTTAGTGGTGATGCACAAGGCGCATTAGTCGAAGTGCGCCGCAGTAATGAGCTGCAAAGCATTGAACAAGCTCGTTATCAAAAATCGCAAAAGTCAGTACAAAATATGGCGAATGGCACCATCGATGCGCAAATGGCGCAATTGGGTCAATCTGCGGGGAGCGTCACCAGTTCATTTTTAAATGCATACAGCTACTACATAACCGGCTTACTTCACGAACTGGCTAACGAGCCAAACGATGCATTTATTGATTACCGTAAAGCCGCGCAAATCACCCCAGACAATCGTTACTTGCAACAAGATTTAGTCCGCTTAGCCAAGCAATTGGCCATGCCGCAATTTGATGAGTTTCAACAACGTTGGGGCGATGCGGTGATGCCAACGGCTGGTCAAGGGCAAGTGGTATTTATTGTTGAGCGAAGCTTTGTGCCAGAAAAACAAAGTATTACTGTACCGTTTCCGATTAATGGCAATATCCAAAGCGCATCACTTGCCACCTATCAACCGCAACGACAACTCACTACGGCAAGCTTAATTCAAGGCTTGGGTGATAATCTAGAAGCGCAAAACATTGCCAATATCGACGCATTAGCGATTAATGCCTTAAAAGAAGACCTACCTGCAGCGTTATTTCGCCAGGCGGCAAGGATTTACGCCAAGTACGAATTAAATCAAAGTGTGCAAAGTAGTAGCCGACGAGCCAACAATCAAGTTGATGCTGGCGCACTTGTGATGCAAATTTTTAACGTGATTAGCGAACAAGCAGACCGCAGAAGCTGGTTAACCTTGCCGCGCCAAGCACAAATAGCAAAGCAATTTATCGATGCTGGCGACTACGATATACGCTTAAATAACAGCCAAAATGTGAAAATTGAAGTAAAACCAAGCCGTACAACATTAATTTGGGCAATAGAGACTGGAAATCGTACCCGTTTTTATTCGATAATCATCTAATAGATGATAACCCTTATCAACTGTCACTCATCACCAATGGAATTTATTATGAAAAACTTGAAACTGATATTTGTGTTAGCCGCAGTGATAGGGCTGAGCGCCTGTCAATCTAAAGTAGAATACGGCGATGCTACTGAAGTCGAAACTGTTAACGAAAACTTTGGATCAACTGATCTGCAAGACATTGCTGCTAAAATGGTCGACAGTATGATGACATTCCCACCAGTGGTTGTTATTACCCAAAATAATCGTCCGATTATATTTGTCGATAAAATTAAAAACAAAACCTCTGAGCATATTGATACCGAGTCTGTTACCGACACGATTAGCAACAAGTTACTTCGTTCTGGTAAGTTCCGTTTTATCGACATGACAAAAGTCGATACTGTGCGTAAACAACTAGATTATCAAAATAATGCTGGCATGGTAGACCCAACAACCGCGATTAAATTTGGCCGTCAAATTGGCGCGCAGTACATGTTATACGGCAACTTATCGAGCATCGTTAAGCAAGATGGCAGCACCAAAGACGTGTACTACAAAATGACCATGCGCTTAATGGATCTTGAAACAGGCTTAATTGAATGGTCTGACGAAAAAGAAATTCGTAAGGTTAAATCGAAGTCATTTTTAGGCTTGTAATATACAAGCACATAGCAATAAAGCCGACATTGATGTCGGCTTTTTCATACACCCAATAATAAGTTAGGAACACTAACGTGAAATTGTTATCCACTGAATTGTTTAGTCCACGGGTTATTAAAACCGCTTTTGTTGCATTATGTTGTGCCAGCGTGTTCAGCTGCAGTAGCTCACTTTCAACCTCATCGTTACAACGTGACGGTTCGGCTTATATCAGCCAGGTGCAAGCGCAAGCACGTGCCAATGTGGTATCAAATGTACAATACGATTTAACCTTCTTTTTAAGTGAACACAGTCAATTCAGTGCCATCTCGACAGTACACTTTGACCTAAGCAGTGTGCCTAAATCGTTAACGCTCGATCTCAATAAAGCCAACATTAAACAATTTACCATTAACGGCACCAAGGTATACCCTAACTACAACGGCGCTTACATCGTTATTAATCAAAGTTTATTGGTGAGCGGCAACAACACTGTTGCAGTCGAGTTTACTCGTGAGCACAGCACCAATGGCGAAGGTTTACATCGCTTTGTTGACCCAATAGACAGTAAAGTTTACTTATACTCGCATTTTGAGCCAGCGGCCGCGCAACAAATGTTTGCCGTGTTTGACCAGCCAGACTTAAAAGCCACCTACCAAATTAATGTACACGCGCCCAAAGACTGGCAAGTGATCAGCGCTATGCGTGAAACTAATGTGGTCGATCAAGGCGATACCAACCTGTGGACCTTCCCTGTTACGCCTAAATTAAGCCCATATAACTTCTCGATGCATGCGGGCCCTTATAAAGTCTGGGAAGACAATTCAGGCCGCTATCCGATGCGCTTATTCTCGCGTCAATCGGTTGCCGAGCAAGTGACACCACAAGATTGGTTTACCTATACCAAACAAGGTTTAGACTTTTTTGACCGCTATTTTGGTATTGCTTACCCGTTCAAAAAGTACGATCAAGTATTAGTGCCAGACTTTTTATACGGCGCGATGGAAAATGCGGGCGCAATTACCTTCTCAGAAGATCGTTTCTTATTTAATGCCAAAATGACCGCCGAACAAAAAGAGCGTTTAGCCGGGGTTATCATGCATGAAATGGCTCACCAATGGTTTGGTGATTTAGTCACCATGAAATGGTGGAACGGCTTATGGTTAAACGAAAGTTTCGCCTCATTTATGGGCACATTAGCCACCAGCGAAGCCACCGAGTTTAGCCATGCTTGGCGCACCTTTTATGCCTCTGGTAAACAAGCGGCATATCATCAAGACAGCTTAGTCACCACTCACCCAATTGAAGTGCCTGTAGCCACTAGCCAAAATGCATTTGATAACATTGACGCCATCACCTATCAAAAAGGCGCCTCGACCATTAAACAGCTGCGACATCTTTTAGGCGAAGAAACCTTCCGCAGTGGAGTTAGTCAATATTTAAAACAATACAGCTATCAAAATGCCGAACTCAACGATTTTATTAACAGTTTAGCCAAAGCCAGTGGCCGCGATTTATCGCTATGGACCAAAGAATGGCTATACGCAGCAGGCGTTAACACCATCAAGGCGCAATACACTTGCCAAGGTAATCAAATAGACTCATTTGCAATAATACAAACCGCAGAAGACAGCCAACATCCAACTTTGCGTGAACAACGTGTACAAATTGGATTGTTTAGCAAGCAACGTTATGGCTTAGAAATGCAGCAGTCTATTGCGGTAACTTATAAAGGGGCTTATACCGAAGTTAACGAACTGATTGGCGAGATTTGCCCAGATTTAGCCTATCCAAACTACGACGATTGGGGTTTTGTTAAAGTCGAATTAGATCAAAAATCATTTACGACCGCCAAACAATTACTGAGCCAAGTGAGCGATCCGTTATTACGTTCGATGTTATGGCAAAGTATGTGGGACAGCGTGATTGACGGTAAAACATCACTGGATCAATTCTTAAATATTGCCCTGATTAATGCGCCGCTCGAAAAAGATTACACCATTTTAGGTCAAGTGCTGGATAACATGCAGCGAGCCAAAAACTACCTTGACCTTATGGCGCCGATGCATGCCAGTTATAACAGCAAAATATCAAAAGCACTTAGCCAAATGAGCTTGCGTATGAGCATGGAAAGCTACCGTAACCGTGATTTTCAACGTCGTTGGTTCGATGCCTATATCAGCTTATCAAGCCACGGTGATGCGCTTGAGCATATTCAATCGTTACTGCAAAGCAAGAGCCACATTAAAGGCTTAAGCATAGATCAAGACTTACGCTGGGCCATGATCCGCCAGCTAAACCGTTATGATTACGGTGATGCTCAAGCATTCTTGGCTAAAGAGAAGCACCTTGATCAATCAGACTCTGGTGAAAAGGCCGCGATTGCAGCCGAAGTTGTCCGCCCACAGTCATCCCTTAAGCGCCAGTGGTTAAATACCATTGAACATAACGACAGCATGGCATTTTCAAAGGTACGCGTTGCTATGTATAACCTTTATCCTGCCGAGCAAAAGCTATTGAGTGCAGCCACTGCCGATCAACGCTTTGCAAACTTAGCGCTAATGGACGATAAAGGGCCGGTGTTTATGCGCAGCTTTGCAGCGCAATTAATTCCAACCGATTGCAGCTCAAGCAATATTGATGCAATTAGCCAGGTATTAAACAGCGAAACTAGTTTATCAAAACTGGCCAGACGCGCACTGCTTGAAACTCGCCAACAAGAACAGCGTTGTGTGAACATTAAGCAAAAGCTCAATTAACAGCCTTAATTGAGCAGCCTTTTAAAACGTAAAAAGCCGGAGCAATCCGGCTTTTTTGTTAGTGAAATTAGCCTGTACGCAATGCTAATATTTTACCGATATCCAATGGTGGCTTAAATTGACTAAAAGCGGTGTGCTGTTGATCAATGGCATAGATTGACATTCTGTCGGCTAGCTCATTACCTTCAATGCCGATATGGGCTGCAACATGTTGAATGGTGAGCTTATCTTTAATCGCATCATAAAGTTCATGCGCTTGTTTAATAATATCTAGGTTAGCGATTTCGCCACCTTTGCGGGTCCAGCCTTTTGACTTCCAACCGTAAGCCCACTCGCTAATGCACTTAATAGAATATTGCGAGTCACTCATAATCTGCACGCTATGCCCGGCATCTAAAGCCGTTTTAGCCATCAATAAGGCTTGATGTAATGCATTAAGCTCTGCGGTATTGTTGGTGCCATTAGGGTTGAATGAACCATACCATAGCTCGGCAAGTTGAGCTTGACGATATACTGCAATACCAGAACCCGCTTTACCCGGATTGGGCTCACAACCGCCATCGGTGTAAATCACTACATCAAACTGCGACAGTACCGCATTGTTAGACGCTTGGGTTGCAGTACTGATGCTCGCTTTCGCCTTAGGGCTTGTCGTTTTAGTGACCGATGATTTAGCGGCTGCCTTGCCAATACTGTTGTGCGGCGACTTGGCAAAAGCCGCTTTTGCTTCAGCTTCAGTGGTAAAGGATTTGTATTTAGCTTGCGGAAACTTATCAACGGAACGTTTAGTCACATCCCAGCTGGTAAAAATACCCGTTTCGCGCCCTGCCCAAACTACATAATACTTTTTTGCCATTGTGGTTTATCCTTGCCAAATTCACATCATGCCACGATTAATTTTGGCTTTAAAACAAAACCTACAACATAGGCAGGTTTTGCTGATTGTTTATTCAAATCAATCAAAACAACAACGCACAATATGACTAGTTGACGATAATTGGGCCATCTATATGCTGATGATTCACCCCACCCGAGCCTGCGCTCACAATCTCAAGTCCTTTAGTATTACTGACATTAATGCCACCAGAACCATCACTAATGGTGACTTTACCGTTAACCTGATCGATATTAATCGAGCCCGAACCATCGCTCACTTCAATATCACCTACCACTTGTGAGATGTTGATAGAGCCAGAACCGTCTTGCAAGGTCACATCACCAGTCACATTTTTCATATTAATTGAACCAGAACCATCAGCCAGCGTCACTGCGCCAACATGGTCCATCACAATGCTACCAGAGCCATCTTTGAGTGTAATGGCGGCCGCTACATCAGTTATCTTAATCGAGCCAGAACCGTCGGTAATATCTAGCGCTAAAGCCGCTGGTACAGTCAGTAACACATCGATAAAAGGAGATTGCTCCATAAAACCGTCAGACTGAATATCGGCAACAAACATGCCATTGCCGCCTTGCTTGTTTAGGGTTAATTCAATCTCAACATCGTCGCTGTCTTTGTCGGTATAAATATCTGCGATGACTTCAATGTGTGTTTGCCCCTCTACCCCTTTAACGGTTAATTTACCCGCGCCAGTATTAACCACTAATTGATTTAGTGATTGGCTGTCTAGGGTCATTTTTTGTTGGGTATGTGTTAGTTCTGCATTCACGTCGGCAGAATCTGTTAACGAAAATATCGACTCAGCTTCAGTGTATGACGCGCCAAAAATCGTCGCACCTAATACTAAACCTACAGTTAGGCTAATGGTCGCAATACGAATAGACATAGGTTAAATTCCTTTTAAAAGAGATTCGAAATAGAATAGGCTGATACACAAGGTTAGTCGCAAACTGACTAATACATATCATCACCTTATATAACTATCACTAAGCAGGTTTCATACCAAAACAGTAAGCTGTTGTTTTAAATCGCTTATAATTATTTTATGGTAATACTCATTGAGCTAAAAAATTAAAACATCACCTAAAACAACACAAAGTGGTGAATATCACTACCCGATAAACCCAATATTGAATAACAAATATTGAACAACGAATAACGACAACTTATGACAACAATTCAACACGACCATCTTCATTGCATCGATATCATTGTCGGCTCTACCAATCCGGTAAAAATAAATGCTGCCAAAAACGCCATAGCGCAGTATTACCCCAACAGCACTGTGCGCTGCCAAGGTATGCATGCACCCTCGCAAGTGGCAGAACAACCGATGACCGAAGCCGAAACCAAACTAGGCGCCATTAATCGCGCTCGATATTGCCAACAACAGGCACAAGCTGCAGATTTTTATGTGGCAATGGAAGGCGGCGTAGATCATTTTGATCATGGTCCAGCAACGTTTGCTTATATGGCGATTATCAGTAATGACACTTTATCGGTCGGCCGTAGCGCCAACTTACCCTTACCGTCGACCGTATATGATGCTCTAGCCGCGGGCGAAGAACTCGGCCATGTGATGGACCGAATGTTTAGCACCCAAAATATTAAACAAAAAGGCGGCGCGATAGGCTTACTGACCCAAGGTTTAGCCACTCGAGAAAGCATTTATACCCAGGCGCTGTTACTGGCCATGACTCCTTTTATTAATGCGGAATTATTTAATGACTCAACACTCTAGTACTTCAAGCCACAGCGTCGACGCCATAATCCGTCCACTCACAGCGCAAGATGATGCCGCGATAGCCGCAGTGATCCGTGAAGTGTCGGCAGAATACGGCTTAACCCCAGACAAAGGCTTTAGCGTGGCTGATAAAACCCTCGACAGCTTAAGTGAGGTGTATCAAGCACAAGGCTCACAATATTGGGTGATTGAATACCAAGGTAAGGTCGTTGGCGGCGCCGGCGTTGCAGCGCTTGCGGGGAATATTGGCGTGTGCGAACTGCAAAAAATGTATTTTAACTGCGCCATCCGCGGCCAAGGCATGGCCAAAAAGCTCACTCGTCAATGCATTGAATTTGCTAAAAACCAGCAATATCAATCGATGTATTTAGAAACGACAGCGGTATTAGTTGAAGCCTTAGCGCTCTATGAAAAACTGGGCTTTAACCACTGTCAGCATTTAGGCGAAACCGGTCACGATGCCTGTGAAATCGCCATGATAATGGACTTATAGCTAAAAAGCATTCCATTAACTTACCTACCGCCGAGCTTGTTTTAGAGTGTTTTTCAAGCAGTCTTCTCCTGACAGTTTAATAGCGCTTTGCAACGATGCAAAAGCTTGGTAGCCTAAAATTAAGCACATTCCATAGGAGGAAGGTAATGGAATATCAACATATCGGACATTCTACGCTTGAGGTGAGTAAAATTTGCCTTGGGACGATGACTTGGGGTGAACAAAATACCCAAGCACAAGCTTTCGCTCAACTTGACTATGCCATTGGCCAAGGCGTTAACTTTATTGATACCGCCGAGATGTATCCAGTGCCACCCAAAGCTGAAACTCAAGGCGAAACAGAACGCATTTTAGGTTGCTACTTAAAAGCGCAAGGTAATCGTGACGAGCTCGTTATCGCCACTAAAATCGCCGCTCCCGGTGGTAAAGGCGACTATATTCGCCAGAACATGGCCCTAGACTGGCTCAATGTACATCAAGCAGTGGATGATTCATTAAGTCGGTTACAAATCGACACCATCGATTTATACCAAGTGCATTGGCCTGACAGGAATACCAATTTCTTTGGCGAAATGATGTATGAGCACGATGAAGATGAACATTACACGCCTATTTTAGACACCCTTGAAGCCCTCGCTGAAGTCATAAAACAAGGTAAAGTCCGCTATATTGGGATTTCGAACGAAACCCCTTGGGGCTTTATGAAATACCTTAAATTGGCTGAAAAACACGATTTACCGCGTATTGTCAGTGTGCAAAATCCTTATAACTTACTCAATCGCAGTTATGAGATAGCCATGTCTGAAATCAGCCACCGCGAAGACGTACCACTACTGGCTTATTCGCCATTGGCATTTGGGATGTTGACGGGTAAATATGAAAATGATCAATGGCCGGAAGGCGCACGCTTAACGGTATACAAACGTTTTGCTCGTTACAACAGCACACCGATTGCATTACAAGCCACTCAGGCCTATATCGACTTGGCGCGCGAGTTTGGCTTAACCCCAACAGAAATGGCCTTAGCGTTTGTTAATAGCCGTAAATTTGTGGCCTCTAACATTATTGGCGCAACAGACTTGCATCAGCTCAAACAAAATATCGACAGCCATAAAGTGACATTATCGACGGAATTAATGGTTAGGATTAATGAACTATCAACACTGTATCGTTTTCCTTGTCCGTAAACTCGCTGCATTAGGTTAATTGGCTAGCGTGTAACATTACGCTAATTGCCGACAAACCTTGCATTAGGCATCAAGATCACTGAAGATCTTGATGCCTTTTATTTTGATAAAGAACCCCATATTCATGAAGTCGATATCCCCATTGCCGTCGCAAGCGCCATTTGATCACCCAGCCATTCGCGATCAATTTCCGGCACTCAAACAGACCCTAGGCGATCATCCTTTATGTTATTTAGACACCGCCGCAACCAGCCAAAAACCTCAGGCTGTAATAGATGCAATGAATGAGTATTATCAGCTCAACAATGCCAATGTTCATCGCGCAGCGCACCAATTATCGGCTCGCGCAACCAGCCAATATGAAGCGGTAAGGCTGCAGGTTGGCCACTTTATTAATGCCGCAAAGCCGCAAGAGATTATCTTTACTCATGGCACGACCGAATCCATCAATATGGTGGCATACGGCTTAACTGCGCAGCTACAAACTAATGATGTGATATTAATTGATACCGCAGCCCACCACGCCAATATTGTTCCTTGGCAGGAACTGGCAAAGCGCACTGGCGCGGTGATCAAACCGATCCCGCTGACAACTGACGCACAACTGGATATAACCGTTTTTGATCAATTATTAGCCCTAAAACCTAAAGTGGTTGCCCTATGCCATGTGTCAAATGCCTTGGGTACATTAAACCCAATCAATGAGCTAGTCGCAAAAGCCAAAGCCGTCGGCGCACTAACTTTAGTTGATGGCGCACAAGCTATTGCTCACCTTGATATCGATGTACAACACATTGATTGCGACTTTTATGTGTTTTCAGGTCATAAAATGTATGGTCCTACAGGTGTAGGTATTTTATACGGCCGCTTTGAACAACTAGATGCATTAACCCCCATGCTCACTGGCGGCGAGATGATCAAAACCGTTAGCTTTGATCGTACTGAATATGGTGAGTTGCCAAACAGGCTTGAAGCGGGCACACCAGCCATTGCCGAAGTCATAGGCTTAGGCGCTGCAATCACATTTTTGCAGGGCCTACCGCGCCAGCACATTAAAGCCCACGAGCAACAGTTAATGGGTTATTTACAACAGCAACTGCTTAGTTTGGGTGATATATCTTTGTACGGCATTGCAGATAATCCACTGCAAAATAATATTGGCTCTGTGGCATTTAATGTTGCAGATGAGCATCACCAGGATGTTGGCATATTACTAGACCAACAAGCGGTTGCCGTTCGTTGCGGCCATCATTGTGCTATGCCATTAATGAGCGATCTTAATTTAGCCGGCTGCTGCCGCGCTTCAATTGGCATCTATACTAATAAGCAAGATATAGATCAATTTATTCATGCGTTAATTACGGTAAAAGAGTTACTGTTATAACTTGGCAACCTACGCGCTTTATGAGACAACACAGTTAATGACCCAAATTAGTGCAACTAATACACCAGAAAGTCAGTTATTTATCTCGTTACCTGCAGAGCTATCAACGGCAGTCACTCAGATAGAGCAAGCCAAAAACTGGCAAGACAAATATCGTCACATTATGCTACTTGGTAAACAATTACCGACATTAGCCGATGAATTCAAGCAAGCTGATGCTCAAGTTAAAGGTTGTGAAAGCCAGGCCTGGTTATACCATCACCAACAAAACGGCCAGCATTTTTATCTCGCTGACAGCGATGCGCGGATAGTCAAAGGACTGATTGCCATTTTACTTGTGGCAACCCAGGGTAAAACCACTGAACAAATCAGCCAATTCGAAGTATCAGCTTATTTTGATCGCTTAGGCCTTAGTGGCCAGTTAAGTCCATCACGAACAAATGGCCTCAATGCATTAGCCGAAGCAATAAAACGTTATGCAAAAGAGAGTGTCACCTAAAAAAGTGCCGCCAATATCGGCCTCAACTAAGGAATAATAATGACCCTAAAAGTCTGCAACCCAACACGCCGCCACATCATAAAAGGCCTTGGAGCAGCCACATTATTAAGTCCACTTTGTACGCTTCCTGCATGGGGAGCTCAATCTCACCGTCTGTATGTTGACGGGCTATCGTTTTTACCCAATGACATCAATGATGTTAAAGCCTCAAAACTCGATGCTTTTATTGCTGACATTTCTGCAATTGAAACCATCGAGCAAAGCGATGGCACCAAAAACTATAAACGCACTTATCAAGCCTGTATTAACAGCATTAAACAAGCAGCAAGCTCAGTTAATGCTAACCCTGACGTTTACTTGCAAGGCCTCACAGGTGCCGATATAGACAAGGCTCGGGCACAACAACGCACAGCAGTGTACTTTCAAATCCAAGGTGCTGATTGTGTTGAAGCCGATGGCATTTCAACCAATGGCAAGCCTCCACTTTGGCCACAGCTAGACTCACTGCATCAACACGGGTTGCGGGTATTACAGCTTACCCATCACTACGGTAATCGTTTTGCAGGTGGCGCATTAGACAACAATGGCAGCCAGGGCCTTAATGAGCCTCTTAGCGCCGCGGGTGTTGAGCTAATCGCAGAGCTTAATCAAAGAAACATTATGATTGATGTTAGCCACTCAAGCGAACAAACCGCGCTTGATACCGTCAAGGCTAGCCAATCACCTATTGTGCTAAGCCATGGCGCAGCGAGACATTTTGTCAATCATGCCCGCTGCTCGTCAGACGAGGTTATTCGTGCAATAGGCGACAGCGGCGGTGTATTTGGGGTGTTTATGATGAGTTTTTGGCTAACAAACAACCCCACTCCAACCATAGAAGATTACATCGATCAGCTTGAATATGTCGCCAAGATCGGTGGTGTAGATTGCGTGGCGATAGCCAATGATTTCCCACTGCGGGGCCAAGAGAATTTATTATCGTTAAATAACAATAATAGCGAAGGGGTAAAAGAGTACCTTGACTGGTGGCACAGTTTACAGAGTAGAAACGTACTCGGTTTTGATGTAGAACCTAAGCATGTGGTAATCCCAGAGTTTAATCATATCGATCGCATGAGCCGCATCGACGACGCACTCAAAAAGGCGCGCTTTAAATCATCTGATCGCGATCGTTTTATGGGCGGAAACTGGCAAAGAGTGATGAAAAAAGTATTGGTGTAAACCAATAAACTCACATAACAAAAAAGGGCTGAATAATACTATTCAGCCCTTTTTCATTATTTGTTCAATGAGGTTTACATTCGAGGCTTAAATCCCCGCACCAGCAATTTGTCTCGGTGGATTTAACACTTCGATTGCTTTTAAATAAGCTAATAAGCCATTCACTTGAGTACCAAGATCGCCTTTGCTGGTGTCTATGGTTAACTCAGCAGATTCAGGCACTTCGTATGGTGATGAAATACCAGTAAAGTTAGCAATTTCGCCTTTACGCGCTTTAGCATATAACCCTTTAGGATCTCGCGATTCACACACACTCAATGGCGTTGAAACATGGACTTCAACAAATTGACCTTGTGGAAATAATGCGCGGACGCGATCACGCTCTTCGCGGGTGGGTGAGATAAACGCCGACAGTACCACTAAGCCTGAATCAACCATCAATTTAGACACTTCGCCCACACGACGTAAGTTTTCATCACGGTCTTCAAGGCTAAAACCTAAGTCTTTACATAAGCCATGACGAACGTTATCACCGTCTAACAAATAGGTATGAAAACCATGTTCAAATAACGCTCTCTCTAATGCGCCAGCAAGCGTTGACTTGCCAGAACCAGACAAACCAGTAAACCATAACAACACTGGGTTTTGGCCTTTTTGCGCCCCTCGGGCGGCTTGGTCTATCGAATGTTGATGCCAAACAATATTGCTCATAACAGCTCCTGATCTACGGCAATATACACCGCACGAAAACTCATACTAAAACGGGAAAAAATACGGTACAGCCATTAACACTATGGCGGAATACAAAACTGATAACGGTAAACCTAAACGCACAAAATCGCTGAGTTTATAGTTGCCCGCGTTGTATACCATCAGGTTAGTTTGATAACCGTAAGGAGAAATAAAGCTCGCGCTTGCGCCGAACACTACCGCCATAATAAATGGGCGAGGATCAACACCAAAGCTAATGGCTATCGCATAAGCGACCGGGAATGCTAACGCTGCAGCAGCATTGTTGGTTATCAGTTCAGTGACAATCAAAGTGATAAAATACACGCCAACAAAAGCAGCAAATACACCATAACCACTAAACACACTGAGTAAGCCCTGAGCCATTTGGTCTGCTAAGCCAGTTGTCACCATTAGGTTGGCTAACCCTAACGCACTGCCGACGATAACCACCAACTCGAGCGGGAAGCGTCGTTTTAGTTCAGTTAACGTTACCGCGCCAATCGCCACATAGCTGAGCAGTAATAACACTAACCCTTTGGCTAAGGGTAATACTTCAAAAATGCTCGCTAAGATAGTTAATGCAAATCCCGCTAACACCCAATTACCACGTTTTTCATCTAACCGGACACTGAGGTCTAACCCACTAATGGCCGCAAAATCTGTGGTTAAATTGGGGCATTTTGAAAAACGATCGCCTGGGGTTAATAGCAATACATCTCCAGGCTGTAATACGATGTCACCCAGGCCACCCTTTAACGGCATATTGCCACGACGAATCGCCATGACTGCAGCGTCAAACACTTCACGAAATCGAGAGTCTTTTAAGCTCGTACCCACTAAACTTGATGATGGTGCTAACACCGCTTCCACCAAGTTTTGGCCTTTAGCGTGTTGCTTACCAAACCATTCTAAGCCATCAAATTGATGCAATAATTCGACCGACTCCACCGCGCCACTAAATCGCAATACATCATCTGCTTGCAACACCATTTGTGGTGGCACAGGGCAAATGCGAATACCACTGCGTTCTAATTCAACTAAATACAGTTTTTTAAGTGCACGTAAGCGGTTATCGATAACACTATTGCCCACCAGGGTGGAGGTTTTAGCTACGTGAGCTTCAAGCAAATAAGGCAATGCCTCGTCTTCTGACTCTTCGCGTCTGTCGGGTAAAAAGTTAGCGAGAATGGTCAGTAAAGTTAATCCACTAACTACCAGCAGTGCACCCACCTGTGAAAATTCAAAAAAACCTAATGGCTTTAAGCCCGCATTTTCCACAAATGAGTTAACAATAAGATTGGTTGAGGTACCGATTAAGGTTAACGTGCCACCTAAAATGGCAGCATAGTTTAACGGTAATAACAGCTTAGACGGTGCATGTGCTTGGTTTCGGCGCACAACACCAATAAGCGAAGCCACAACGGCAGTATTGTTAGTAAACGATGACAACAATGCTGTCGAGACACCGAGTTTAGCTAGGGTTGAAAACAGCGAACCTTTACCAATCACTTGGCTTAATTTACCTAACAAAGAGGTTTTCTCGAGCGCTGTGGCGGCAAGCACCAAGAGCACAAGTGTGATTAAGCCATTATTGGTAAAACTACTCAGGCTGACACTTAAATCTACCAACCCGAGCATGTAACACAATAATGAAGCGAAAAAAAACATGGCGGCCGGAGTGGCAAGCCCAGCAAGGAGCCCGCCGACCAGTGCTAACAAGATAATCGCTAACAACCATATTTCGCTCATTAATTATTTTCCAAGTACGCTAATATCACGGGCATTCCAGTGTGGATAATGCTTACGGACCAACGCATTAAACTCAATTTCAAATGCACTAAATTCAGTATTGGTTTGCTTATCACCTTGATGACCACTCACAACCATTACGGCTGCGACTGTCGCATTTGATAAACGGTCGATTAAAATCATTCCGCCAGTATCGCGCACTAAGCTGTATGCATCTAATACAATCGATTCTGTAAGATCTAACTTAACTCTCGCGATGGTGTTTAAGCTCAACGTAGTCGCTGCACTGCGTTCAAGGGTATTTACATCGGTAACATATTCGATTTCACTGACAACAGCTTGAGTCTTTTTACCCGCCACTTTTACATCGTATAACTGACCGATTTGTAATGGCTTTTCATCCATCCACACTAAGTCTGCCACGATATGGTTAGCCATTTCTGGTGCACTGTCTGGTTTCGCTAACAAATCACCACGAGAGATATCAATTTCATCTTCAAGGGTAATGGTCACAGCTTGACCTGCTACAGCCTCTTGCAAATCACCATCAAAGGTCACAATGCGTTCAATCTTGCTGCGCTTGCCTGAAGGAAGTGCGACAACTTCATCACCCACATTAAGCACACCAGAAGCTAATGTGCCTGCAAAACCACGAAAATCTAGGTTAGGGCGAGATACATACTGCACAGGAAAACGAACCGGTAACTCGCTGAGCTCGCGCTGAGTATCAATCGTTTCAAGTAGTTCCAATAAGGTACCACCTTGATACCAATCACACTGCGTGCTGCGGTTAACCACGTTGTCGCCATTTAGTGCTGATAACGGCACATAGTGAATATCTAAGTCGCCAAAGTCTTTTACGAAGTCAGCAAAATCTGCCTGAATGTTATCAAATACAGTTTGATCAAAACCCACTAAATCCATCTTGTTTACTGCGACAACAAAGTGACGTAAACCAAGAAGTGAAGCAATAAACGCATGACGTTTAGTTTGCGTTTGTACGCCGTAACGCGCATCAACTAAAATAACAGCGAGGTCGCATGTAGACGCACCGGTTGCCATGTTACGTGTGTATTGCTCATGGCCAGGCGTATCAGAAATAATAAACTTACGCTTTTCGCTTGAAAAGTAACGATAAGCCACATCAATCGTAATGCCTTGCTCGCGCTCTGCTTGCAGGCCGTCAACTAATAACGCTAAGTCGATCGCTTCACCTGTGGTGCCCATTTTAGCGCTGTCATTTTTTAAACTGGCTAGCTGGTCTTCGTAAATCTGGGCGCTGTCATGTAGTAAACGGCCAATTAAGGTACTTTTACCATCATCAACACTGCCACACGTTAAAAAGCGTAATAAGCCTTTATTTTGTTGTAAGGCTAAGTATTCTTTTACACCATGCAGCTGGATCTCTGCTGCCATGCGGTCGGTATTTGCTGTTGCTTTATCCATCATATCTCTCACTCAAATTAGGTCTAGTGGCGTTGTCCGCTGGGTTAATTAGAAATAACCTTGACGTTTCTTGTGCTCCATCGACGCACTTTGGTCCGAGTCGATTAAGCGGCCTTGTCGTTCACTTGAGCGAGTAAGCAACATCTCTTCAATAATTTTCTCTAACGTATCAGCTTCAGATGGCATCGCGGCTGTTAACGGATAACACCCTAAGGTTCTAAAACGCACGCGCTCAACAGACTCAACATCACCCGCTTCTACAGGCATACGGTCATCATCTTTCATGATGAGCTGTCCGCCTTTATTCACCACAGTGCGAGGTGCGGCAAAATATAACGGTACAATTTCAATGTTTTCTTGATAGATATATTGCCAAATATCCAACTCAGTCCAGTTAGACAATGGGAATACACGAATGCTTTCGCCTTTGTTTACCGCGCCGTTATAAGTGCGCCATAATTCTGGACGTTGGTTTTTAGGGTCCCAACGATGGTGTTTATCACGGAACGAATACACACGTTCTTTAGCGCGAGACTTTTCTTCATCGCGACGGGCGCCACCAAAAGCAGCATCAAAACCATATTTGTTTAACGCTTGCTTTAAAGACTGGGTTTTCATGATGTCAGTGTGTTTAGCACTTCCATGGGTAAAGGGTCCAACACCTTGCTCAACACCCTCTTGGTTGGTATGAGTCAATAACTCAAAACCAAACGCCTTAGCTTGGGCATCACGAAAAGCGATCATCTCTTTAAATTTCCAACCGGTATCGACGTGGAGCAACGGGAATGGAATTTTGCCTGGATAAAACGCTTTGCGTGCAAGGTGCAGCATCACCGATGAATCTTTACCTATCGAATACATCATGACAGGGTTATCAAACTCGGCGGCAACTTCGCGGATGATCTGGATGCTTTCAGCTTCCAGTTGTTGTAAATGGCTTAACGAACGGCCTGCCATGATGATTCTCCATTACCTAATATGCTGTCTACACAGCGGGTTAAAATTGTGTGACTACAGCGCTTTGGCTGCAGCCTCTAAATCGATTACATGTTGTTCAGTGTTGGGCTCAAACCAGTGTAAAGTGTCTGCTAACTCAACCACTTCGCCAATGATCATTAATGCTGGCATGTGTAATGCGGGATCGGCTGCTAACTGTGCAAGCTCGCCTAATTTACCAATAAAGCGCTGTTGCGATGATGTCGTGGCTTTTGACACGATAGCCACAGGTGTATCAGCGCTTCTACCTGCGCCAATGAGCCCTTCGCTAATAATATTGGCATTTAAAATCCCCATATAAACCACCAGGGTATTGTTAGGGTTGGCATAACCTTGCCAATCCATTGGGCGACTGGCTAGCTGGCAATGTCCGGTAATAAACGTGACACCTTGTGCATAATCACGATGTGTTAACGGGATACCGGCATAAGCAGATGTGCCACTGGCAGCGGTAATACCCGGTACGACTTCAAAGGCAATACCTGATGCCACTAATGTTTGTAGCTCTTCGCCACCACGGCCAAAAATAAATGGGTCGCCACCTTTTAAACGCACTACGTTTTTACGGGTATACGCTTTTGTCACTAACAGCTGATTAATTTCATCTTGGGCGGCACTGTGTTTACCCGCGCGCTTACCTACGGCAATTTTTTCAGCGCTGTTGGGAATAAGATCTAAAATATCCTGGCTCACCAATGCGTCATATAGCACTGCATCAGCGTTTTTAAGAATGCGATAGGCTTTTAGGGTTAATAGCTCAACGTCACCAGGACCTGCGCCAACTAACCATACTTTGCCTTTGGCCTTCTGACCCGGCATCGATACTAATTCCATCACATCTACCTCAAGATAATTTACTATGTTCAAATATAGCGGTTTCTATATTCCATATACAATAGTAAAAAGTTAGTTTTTATAACCAAAAAGAATAAGCCGTAAATTAATCTATTTACGACACCAAAACGTATAAGCTACCCCGATAAGCGCACAAAAACGAACTTTGTTCGACAAAAGCTGCACAATTGATAACAATGTGTATCAAAGAATTCATACTGACTATTTTGCTAATGGATAATGCAATGAAAAAAAGCACTCAATACCTTGGAATGTCACTGTTAATGCTTGGCAGTATCAATAGCGCATTGGCTGAAGATTCACTAGTAGAAGAACGTGTTAAAAGAGAACTTGCTACCTCAGAAAAGCCTTTTGTGCTCACGCCGCATAAAGCTAACTACTTGTTGCCGGTTACGTATCAAACCAGAACGAACCCTGCACCTTTTGAAGCGAAATACCCCGACGACGACATTAACATTGATAAGTTAGAAGCTAAGTTTCAAATCAGTTTTAAGTTTCCGGTTTGGTATAACGTGTTTGGCGACAACGGCCATTTATTCTTTGCTTATACTAATCAGTCCTATTGGCAAGTGTACAACCAAGATGCTTCGTCGCCGTTTCGTGAAACTAACCACGAACCTGAAGTGTTTATGCTGTTTAACAACGACTGGAAAATTGGCGGCTTTACTAACTCATTTTTAGGATTTGGTGCAGTGCATCAATCTAACGGCCAAACGACTGAATTATCGCGCAGCTGGAACCGCATTTACGGCAGTGCCGTATTTGATAAAGGCCCATTCGCGCTAGGATTAAAAGTCTGGTGGCGTATTCCCGAAGACGAGAAAGAAATGCCTAATTCAGCTGATGGCGATGATAACCCTGATATTAACGACTACATGGGTAACTTTGAGCTCACGGGTGTGTATGGCCTAGATGAGCATCGTTTTACGATGTTACTGCGTAATAACTTTGAATCGCCAAATCGTGGTGCAGTCGAGTTAACCTGGAGTTATCCGATTATCGGTAATCTGCGAATATATACTCAATATTTTAATGGTTACGGCGAAAGCCTTATCGACTACAACCATCATAATCAACGTTTTGGTATTGGTATTGCGTTAAACGATATTTTATAACTCACCTGAATTCAGGTTAAAGACAAAAAAGGTGACCTCATTCGGTCACCTTTTTATTTGCTTGTTGAGGCTGGTTTTGAACTACTCAGCGCTGGCTTTGCTGTTCACTTTAGAACCAATCACAATGCCTTTATCAGTAAAGTCGACAGACATCTTTAACCGCATGTCGTAATCTTTTAATACCGATAACTCTTCTGGCATTGGCTCACCGCTCATTTCAATCATGTCCACTAACGGCATAAACATTTTTTGATAATCGACGGCAAAATCAAAGAAGCCATTCGCGTCTAATGTTTGCGTGTAAAGGCCATCAGCCAGTTCGGTGCCTCTGTCGCCAGTGTAAACCACAAGGTGATTACCTTTAATCGCCACTTTAGCACTGACACCATACTCTGGAGGTAACATCAACATTGGAGTGATATCAACTGGGTCACCATTGTCTTTAAGATCAATACTCGCCAACGGTGGAAAGAATGGCTTAGCCATATCAATTAACATCATTGGATTATCAGCCGAAATACTGATTAAGGCATCAAGCTTCTCAAAGCTTGGTTCACCATTGGTTTCTGCTAACTTGTAATCAGCTAGCGTCACACTAATACCTTTAACACCGTTGGCCATGCCGGTCATCATGCCGACCATTGCAGGGTTTAATTCATCTAGCTCACCTTGCATTTGTGCAAGAGCTTCACACTGATAAGATGGCGCTTGTAAGTCTTTCCATATTTCATTCAATGCTGGCGCTAATTGATTAACATCAATGCCTAATCCAAGTGATAAAATATTTTCGTGGTCGCTATTATTAAACGCCGGAATAAAGCCGCGCATTTTGTTCAACGCAGACAGAATAACTTGGTTATTACTTTCAACCACAACCGCAGCATCAATGGTGCTTTCTGCACGGCTAATAGAGTAACTGTTGAGCCCCATTACTGTGCGCGGCCAGTTAGCTGCAATAGCCGAAAACTCCGCTTGGCAAGTCGGCGTTTTAAGCTCAGCCAGTGGGTCTTCACCTTGTGCTGCAGCCATTTTGCTAATTTGTTTAGCCAGCATGTTACCGTCGGTGGTTGTTAACCCTTTAACCAGTTCAACATGGTTAATGAAGCTAATGCTGTCTTGCATAAAACCGTGTGTTTTAGCGATGTCTTGTAACATCGTGGTACCACTTAGTGGGTTATCGACTTTTTTCTCACCAAGTGCGGTTTCAAGCAGCGCCACATCATTTACTGAAGTATTTAACGTGACCGTTAACCAACCTTGCTTTTCAGAAAAGATAATACTGATTTGCTCTTTGTCATCTGCATCGGTTAACGCATAAGCGCGGTATTCACTGTCGCCAGCCTTACCGGTGGTATGCACTAAACCACTGTCTTGCTCTGCACGGTCAAGCTCTGCCCAAAATGCAGTAGGATTGCTTAGCTGAGTTTTCATCACAGGCAATGCACCGAGTGTATAAAAATAGCTTTTTATCGAATCAGCTAAACCATAAGTGCTAAGCAATGCATCTGGTGTAGGCAGTAATGTCATGTATTGCTTGTATAAGCTTACAAAGAAGCGCGCTTGTGGGCTTGAGCTATCATCAATTTGCAGTAACTCATCAATGCCCTGAGCTTGGTAATTACCCGCAATGCTATATAAATAGTCTTTTAGTGGGAATGGCGCTAATTGTCCTGAAAACGCTAATGTGTCTGCGGGGATGTAATCAAGCATGGGGTCACTTGTACTTACCGAACCACCTTGTTGTGTTAGTAAATATCCACCAGCACCGACGGCTAATACCACAGCAGCAATTGCCATTTTATTCATCTATAAACTCCAATTTATATGACTGTTAACTCTTCCTTGAAATGAGTTAGCGTTAAAATTCTTTAAGTGTGAATTATCAATTACATCGATAAACAGCGGATTAATTTAACATTAATTGAGTCATTTGGCATCTGCTGAGGCCTAAACACAAAAAAATAAACAAAATAATAACAATTAAATTAGACGATAGCTGAGCAAAACAAATGATGACGTAGAGAGAGGAGATGTGATTTAACGATTAAGAGGCTACCCGATAACCCATGTACATCAGGGTTATCGGGGCTAACTCAAATGATTGCTTATACGCTAACAAGTCAATCAAAGTGCTCGAGGATGCGAGCGAAGCTTTTGAAGGTACGTGGATTGCAAAAACAATCCCAAAACGTCGACAAAAACCGTCTACGGGAACATCTAAATCTAGACTACTATCGGCATCTATGCATGAAAATTTAAATAAAATTTAACGTTTTTATTTATCGCGATTATTTCTTCTAAACCCTCATGTGGAATGTGGGCAATTGTTACCTCTATTTTCGCAGACCCACACTCGGTTTTTCGCAATCATATGGACGCAAAATTGAATAATCGTTCTACCAAGCTGCGCTAAAAATTCAAACTTTTTGCATGACAAAAATCACGGGGAGAAAAAGAGGATATAACCAAGCAGTAAAACGAGGATAAAAATTTGATTATCATCCATCTGCAAATTGCAGATGGATGATATAACACGATAATATTCTATCGCGCGAATGAAAGAGGTTAAGCTAGATATCGAAGTGCAGACCACATTCTCGCTGTAAACCATTAAAACGAGTTTCTTCTTCGCTCATACCAAGCTCAAGTGGTTTACTTGAGTGAGTATCGCCTACCGACACATACCCCTGCTCCCATAATGGGTGATAGGGTAAGTCATGTTCAGTTAAGTACATGTGCACGTCTTTGTTGCTCCACTCAATGATGGGCAGCAACTTAAAACGTTTGCCACTAATAGCTAAAATAGGCAATGCTTCACGGGTGCTAGACTGACTGCGACGTAACCCCGCAAACCAGGTGCTCACATTGAGCTCAGCTAATGCACGCTGCATAGGCTCAACTTTATTGATGCGGTTATACTTTTCTAGGCCATCAATCCCCTGCTCCCAAAGCTTACCAAAACGCGCTTCTTGCCACGCTTGAGTTTGCTCAGCCTGGTACACTTTAAGGTTGAGGTTTAAACGCTCAGTTAACTGATCAATAAACTGGTATGTCTCAGGAAACAAATAGCCCGTATCGGTTAAAATCACTGGGATATCACTTTGCGCTTGAGTGACCATATGTAACATCACCGCGCCTTGAATACCAAAGCTTGACGATAACGCATGATCCCCCGGTAAATACGCTAGCCCCCAAGCAACCCGCTCCTGAGCCGTTAACCCTGCTAAAAACTGGTTAATGCCTTCCAGCGCGGCCACTTGCTCAGCTTTAGGCGCTGATAACAACGCCTGCAGTTGAGCGGGAGTGACACTATGATCGACGCCTGCACCTTTCGATGCAGTCGTTATCACTTCATTAGGCATGAAAATCCTTAGCGGCGTCATTAACCGCCTTCACAACGCCAATGCGAACTGTGAAGTTACCAAAGGTTTCGCCCGCATCGCGCTCTGTGGCGTAACGGCCAAACAAGGCATCCAATTCAGCTAAAATTTCAGCCTCTTGAATGTTTTCTTTATGCATTTTGTTTAAACGCGTGCCTTCAAAGCTGGCGCCTAAATACAAGTTATAACGACCAGGCGCTTTACCCACTAAGCCAATTTCAGCAGCAAAGGGACGAGCACAGCCGTTTGGACAACCTGTCATGCGCACCACGATTGATTGCTCGCTAATGCCGTGTTTTGCCTGTAGTGCATCAATATGATCAATAAACTCAGGGAAGTAACGTTCCGCTTCGGCCATCGCTAAAGGGCACGTCGGTAAGGCTACACAGGCAATGGAATGCCCACGAGTTCCACTTAATACTTTGCCCAATAAACCATGCTTACGCGCTAAACCTTCGATTTCAGCTTTATCTTCTGCAGCGACACCGGCAATAATCATGTTCTGATTAGATGTCATGCGGAAATCGCCTTTGTGGATTTTGGCAATTTCACGTAAACCAGTCTGTAGGGTTTGGCCAGGTAAATCTTTAATGCGGCCGCTTTCAATAAATAAGGTTAAATGAAATTTATTGTCGATACCTTCAACCCAACCATAACGATCGCCGCGATCGCCAATGATTACATCACGCTTAGGCGCAAATTTAACCCCTGCACGTTTTTCAACTTCGGCTTTAAATGCCTCAAGACCATGGTCAACAATGGTGTACTTTAAACGGGCACGCTTACGCACAACTCGGTTACCCCAGTCACGCTGAACCGTCATCACAGCTTCGGCAAACTTGGTCACATCTGCTGTTTTAATAAAGCCCAAGTCATCGGCTAAACGTGGGAAAGTTTCAACTTCGCCGTGAGTAGAGCCCATACCGCCACCAGCAACTAAGTTAAAACCGACTAATTCACCCGCGTCTGCCACTGCAATAAAACCAAGATCGTTTGTATAAACGTCTACATCGTTATGTGGCGGAACCGCAACAGCCATTTTGAATTTACGTGGCAAATAAGTTTTGCCGTAAACCGGTTCAACGGTTTCGGTGCCTAATAGCTTTTCTTCATCGAGCCAAATCTCAGCATACGCGCGAGTGTGTGGTAATAAATGGTCAGATAAATGCTTGGCAACCGCATAAGCCTGCGCATGTAACTTAGACTCAACTGGGTTTGGGTTACACATTACGTTACGGTTTACGTCACCACAGGCGGCAATAGAGTCTAGCGCAGCGCGATCAAGACCCTGGATCAAGGTTTTTAAATTACGCTTTGGAATGCCGTGGTACTGAAACGTCTGACGTGTGGTTAAACGAATGCTGTTTGAGGTGGTTAGCGTAGATGAAATTTTATCCACTTCTAACCACTGCTGTGGGGTACAAATACCGCCAGGTACACGAGCACGTAGCATAAAGCTATGTAATGGTTCTAGCTTTTGCTCTTTACGTTCATTACGTAAATCGCGGTCGTCTTGTTGATAAAAACCGTGGAATTTGATCAACTGCTGATCGCCATCACTAAACGATCCCGTCACTTGGGTATCTAAACCTTCTTTGATGTCGCCGCGTAAATAATCACTGTCGATTTTTAAGTATTCGTTTAACGCTAACTTTTGCTCACTCATGGCCTTGGCCTCTCTTAATTCTGTTCAATTCATTAGTGCGATTGGGTATTGAAAACTGACCTAGACCCAATTTAATACACGTCTTTTTGGTAACGTTTTTCGCTACGCAGTGTTTCAAAGTACGCTTCGGCGTCATCAGCGCTTAAGCCACCTTGTTCAACCGCAATATTCACTAATGCTTGATGTACGTCTTTGGCCATGCGCTCTGCATCACCACAAATATACACATGGGCGCCGTCTTGCAGCCACTGCCATAATGCTTGAGCTTGCTCGGCTATGCGGTGCTGCACATACACTTTATGAGCTTGATCGCGCGAGAATGCCACATCTAAACGTGATAAATCACCGTTTTTAAGATACTGCTGCCACTCAACTTGGTATAAAAAGTCTTGTTCAAAGTGTGGGTTACCAAAGAATAACCAGCTGTTGCCCGACACACCGTCTGCGGCGCGTTGCTGCATAAAGGCGCGGAATGGCGCAACACCAGTACCAGGACCCACCATAATCACAGGTGTATCAGGGTTTTCTGGTAAGCGGAAGTGGTTGTTAGGCTCAACATAAACGTTAACTTGTTGGCCTTCTTCAGCTGACGCTAAAAAGTGCGATGCGCCGCCAAAACGGGCATGACCTTGACGTTCATCTTCAACAAGCGCCACGGTTAAATGCACTTCTGATTCAACTTCTGCCTGACTTGAAGCAATGGAATACAGGCGTGGTGTCAAAGGGCGTAACATATCAACAAGCTGTGTCGCGCTGACTTTGGCTGGGTAGGCTGCCACTAAGTCGGCTAACTGATTTGCTAAAATAAACTGTCTGGTTTGCTCTTTATCTTCACAAATGGCAGCAAGTTCAGCATTACCACTCAATTCAGCCCAAGACTTAACAAGGCCTGGGTATAACTGGGTGAGTTCTTTTTTGTCTGTTAATGCCGCTTTTAATGAATACGATTCTTTAGATACAGTAACGTTTTCGTCAGCGCCTAAACCAAGGCCGTTGATCACTTCATCAACTAAGGCTTCGTTGTTACTAAACCACACGCCTAACGCGTCACCCACTTGATAGCTTAATCCTGACTCGCCCAAATCAATTTCAACATGGCGTACGTCACGGTCTGAATCACGGCCGGTAATTTTTTGGCTTACAAGCACTTCTGCGCTGTATGGATTTTGCTTGGTGTATTGGCTTTCACCTACTACTGCAGTTGCACCAATAGCGGTTACGCTGGCACCTGAGGTTTGAATATGAGGCTTAGCCGCTTCGACTACACTGTCTTGCCATTGCGCCGCGGCATCTTCGTAATCAACATCGCATTCAACTAAAGGCAGCAATGCTTTGGCACCTAATGCACTTAAACGCGCATCAAAGTCTTTACCGGTTTGGCAAAAGAACTCATAACTTGAATCACCTAACGCCAATACAGAGTAATGTAGGTTATCTAATTTTGGCGCACGTTTTGAGGCTAAAAACTTATGCAGTTCAATGGCATCATCAGGTGCTTCACCTTCACCGTGGGTACTCACAACTAGCAGTAACACCGTTTCTTGCTTCAATTGGCGAACATTGTATTCACCCATTGAGGTTAGGTTAACAGCATAACCTTGTGCCTGTGCTTTAGCGGCTAATGCCTGAGCAACACCACGGCCATTACCGGTTTGGCTACCATATAAAATGGTTACTGTTTGTGCTGCAGAAGTCTCTGCAACAGGCGCACCTGCTGTTTGGCCCTGACTTGCACTTGCTGCCAAATAACCACTAACCCATGCAAGTTGCACAGACGATAATTCTGATGTGAATTGTTTTAGCTTGTCGACTTGCCCTTGAGACAATGGCGATGCTAGCGCTGAGAGTTCTTTTAACAACATAAGACGGCCTTATAACAGTGTAATGTGAGTTAGCTTACTACTAGGTTCGAAAACCAAAAAAGAATAAAAGATAATTTTTTATTCCATTTAGGAATATGCAAAGGTGTTTTTTTAGGCTACAAAAGTGTGGCGGAGTTAAAAGTTTTTAAATTACCTCAATTTAAAACCAAGGAATTAGCCTAAAGGCACTTGTACCGAACACGCCTCATGTCGCAAGCTAGGAGGTCCAATTAACTAATGAAAAACTATCAGGTTGATTGTTCTCTGAGTAAAACGACATATGAATATGATATCGCGATGTCATAGCAATACCATTGGTTAAATAGTTTACCCGACTTCAATGGTCATATGCTGCACTTTTTCTATCCTATAAGTGCCCATGTGAAGCTAGTAATACTCAAACACAATGGTCTATTGATGGGGAAAGCAATAGACGGTCTTTTATTAACCATCAGGAAACAGTCATGCAGATTGGAATACCGAGAGAAAGTATCGAAGGTGAAACTCGAGTCGCGGCGACTCCAGCCACTGTGGTACAACTAAAAAAACTCGGCTTTAGTGTGGCAGTCGAAGCACAGGCAGGTGTGAAGTCGAGCTTTGATAATGCTGCATTTGAAGCCGCTGGGGCAGATGTAGTCGACAATGTGTTCGACGCAGACTTTATTTTTAAAGTGAATGCACCCACCGATGACGAAATTAAAAAAATGAAACCGGGCACGACGTTGGTCAGTTTTATTTGGCCAGCACAGAATCCTGAGTTAGTTGAAAAACTTTCAAGTCAAAATATTACCGTAATGGCAATGGACATGGTGCCGCGTATTTCACGCGCCCAATCGCTAGACGCATTATCGTCAATGGCTAACATTGGTGGCTATCGCGCGGTGATTGAAGCGGCACACGAATTTGGTCGTTTCTTTACCGGACAAATTACCGCTGCAGGTAAAGTGCCACCAGCCAAAGTGTTGGTCATTGGTGCTGGTGTCGCCGGGCTTGCCGCTATTGGCACTGCTGGCTCTTTAGGGGCCATCGTACGCGCATTTGACACTCGCTTAGAAGTCGCTGAGCAGATTGAGTCAATGGGCGGCAGTTTCTTAAAGCTTGAATTTGAAAATAAAGAAGGCGGATCATCTGACGGTTACGCCAAAGTCATGTCAGATGAGTTTATTGCCGCTGAAATGGCATTATTTGCTGAGCAAGCCAAAGATGTCGACATCATCATCACCACAGCGTTAATTCCTGGTCGTCCTGCGCCAAAGCTGATCACTAAAGACATGGTCGACACCATGAAACCGGGGTCAGTGATTGTCGATTTAGCAGCCGCGACTGGTGGTAACTGTGAATATACCGTTACTGGTGAGCGCTTTATTACCGACAACGGCGTTAAGGTATTGGGTTACACCGATTTACCGGGGCGTTTACCGGCGCAATCGTCACAACTTTATGGCACTAACCTAGTCAATTTGATGAAGTTAATGTGTAAAGCCAAAGACGGTAATGCCGTGCTCGATTTTGATGATGTGGTTATGCGTAATATGACCGTGACCCGTGGCGGCGAAATTACTTTCCCACCACCGGCAATTTCAGTATCAGCTGCGCCACAAAAACCTGCCGCGAGTATTGAACCCAAAGCGGCAAAAGTGGAAAAGGCACCGTCAAAACTTAAGTATATTTTAGGCGCGTTAGGGCTTGCAGGCTTTGCCGCTGTCGCGTCGGTTGCACCGGCGGAGTTTTTATCACACTTCACCGTATTCATCCTATCGTGTGTGGTAGGTTATTACGTGGTGTGGAATGTGTCGCACTCATTGCATACCCCACTAATGTCGGTCACCAATGCCATTTCAGGCATTATTGTGGTGGGCGCATTATTGCAAATAGGTCAAGGTTCAGCATTAGTCACGGCGCTTGCGTTTGTTGCGGTGCTTATCGCCAGTATCAACATCTTTGGCGGGTTTACCGTCACTCAGCGCATGCTGAAGATGTTCCGTAAAGATTAAGGAGTCATATCGTGTCTCAAGGACTGGTTACAGCATCTTATATCATTGCCGCGGTGTTTTTTATTCTCAGCCTAGCTGGGTTATCAAAACAAGAAACCGCTAAAAATGGTAATTTATTTGGCATTATTGGTATGGCGATTGCGCTTATTGCAACCATACTCAATCCTGCTACGAGCGGCGTAGAATGGATTATTCTCGCCATGGTCATTGGTGGTTCAATTGGTATCCGCTTAGCATTGAAAGTCGAAATGACTGAAATGCCGGAGCTGGTCGCCATTTTGCACAGCTTTGTTGGTTTAGCTGCGGTATTAGTAGGCTTTAACAGCTTTATTGATATTCAGCCCCATGAAGTGTCTGAAGTCGTGTTGGTATTAGGGCAAGACCTGAATACCACTCTCGCTAGCGCCAAAGCGGCGTTTATTGAAGCCAACGCAGCACAACAATCCGAACACCTAACCGGTGCCATGCTCAACATTCACTTGGTTGAAGTGTTTTTAGGCGTGTTTATCGGTGCAGTGACCTTTACCGGTTCGATTGTGGCGTTTGCTAAATTACGCGGGCTGATTTCATCAAAAGCATTAATGTTACCGCACCGCCACAAGCTTAATTTGCTTGCGGTAGTGGTTTCATTCATTTTGATGGTGATGTTTGTTCAAGCTGGCGGCGCAGTAACGCCCATCATTTTGATGACCCTAATCGCCTTTGCATTTGGTTGGCATTTAGTGGCATCTATCGGTGGTGCAGATATGCCAGTGGTGGTGTCAATGCTGAACTCATATTCAGGTTGGGCAGCCGCAGCTGCGGGTTTCATGCTATCAAATGACTTACTGATTGTTGTCGGTGCCTTAGTGGGCTCGTCAGGTGCGATTCTGTCTTACATTATGTGTAAAGCCATGAACCGCTCGTTTATTTCAGTAATTGCCGGCGGCTTTGGTAACGATAGCGTGGCATCAACGGGTGATGACACTGTGGGCGAATACCGTGAAACTACCGCTGAAGATGTCGCTGATATGCTTAAAGCATCGGACTCAGTCATCATCACCCCAGGTTATGGTATGGCAGTTGCGCAAGCGCAATATCCAGTCGCTGAAATCACTAAAAAGTTACGTGCATTAGGCATTAAGGTTCGCTTTGGTATTCACCCTGTTGCAGGGCGCTTACCCGGCCACATGAACGTACTATTGGCAGAAGCTAAAGTGCCTTACGATATCGTGCTCGAAATGGACGAAATCAACGAAGACTTTAGCGACACCGATACAGTTTTAGTGATTGGCGCCAACGATACGGTTAACCCTGCGGCTATGGAAGATCCAAGCAGCCCTATCGCGGGTATGCCTGTACTCGAAGTGTGGAAAGCACAAAACGTGATTGGCTTTAAACGTTCAATGAATACCGGTTATGCCGGTGTACAAAATCCATTGTTCTTTAAAGACAATACCCAAATGTTATTTGGCGATGCCAAAGACAGCGTAGAAGCGATTTTAAAAGCACTTTAACGCTTGACGTTATCAGTTAAAATACCAGCTCATTAGCTGGTATTTTTTTACCTCAAAATTCGCTAAACTAGGCAAATATGACTTAAAAGGATTATCGGTTATCAATGGCATTGCAGGACAACATGACTCCGCTGCAGCTTGAACTTGAACAATGTAAGCTCAAAATTAAGCAATTAGAGCGAGAGAATAGCCACCTTACCTTAGTGAACAAACGGGTAAATGAGCAACTCAATGCTGCCCTTGATGGCACTGGGTTATGTCTGTGGGAGCAACACATCCCTAGCGGTAATTTGACCATTTTTAATCAACAATGGGGCAATCTGCTCGGCTTTACTCGTCAAGAACTCCCTGCCCATATCGACAGCTGGAAAAACAACTTACACCCAGAAGATAAAGACTGGGTGATAGCAGCCTTTGAAAGTCACGTCGCAGGCAAAGCTGAAACCTATGAAGCTGTGCACCGCATGATCCACAAAGATGGCACTGTGGCATGGGTATCGGACCGTGGCCGCATTATTGAACATGACATTAATGGCAACCCATTACGCATTATGGGAACGCACATTGATGTCACCAAAGAAAAGCGTTACGAAGAAGATTTAGCCAAACTCGCCCACCGAGATCCACTCACTAACTTGCTCAATCGTACGGCAATAGTGACCGCCTTTAAGCATGAAAAACAACAACAAGATAAGCACCACCTCGGCGCATTATGCTTTATCGATCTTGATGGCTTTAAAATCATTAACGACCATTTAGGCCATCGTTATGGCGACAGTTTGCTTATTCATATTGCCAAAGATCTCACTCGCATATGCCAACAGCTGTTTTCGCCACCCGATACAGCAAGTAAACAATATAGTTTTCATATTGCCCGCTTTGGTGGTGATGAATTTGTCATTTTAACCCAATGTTATGATATTGATGTATTAACCCAGATGGCCAACAGGCTACTGGACCTATATCGAAAACCACTCAAACTCAACGGCGAAACAATAAGTATCGGATTGAGCATAGGCATCAGTTTATTCGACGAACTCGATGAGTTTGCTAACGTGTGCGAGCAAGCAGACAACGCCATGTATAGCGTCAAAAATCACGGCAAACACAACTTTTTATTTTGGTGAAAATTGGCCACTAGGCGCCTAACACAGTGAAGAAACTTCCCGTTGGTAACAAGACGTTGTATAACTGCGCAGCACAATTCATTTATGCTCATGCCAAAACGCACCTGCATAACCGACAAACTATCGACAAACTGAACTTAAGTGCGAAACAAGCCCTAGTCATCGGGTGAGTTTATTTGATGTTTTAAAGTACACTCTGGCTCAATTAGCTATTTTATTAATATATTGTTGCCCAAAAGCATGTTTATTGCTGCATAATCAGTAACAAACCGCTGCTGTGCGATAGCAGACAACTGACCAATAAGAATTATTCTTTATGTTTTTATCACCTTATTTTACTCAGCAAGATCAAAGCGTGTTTATCTCTGCCCAGCAGGCGAGTGACTTTGCCAAAAAAGTGGCTGAAGACTTTAACCCTATCCATGACGTAGGCGCCAAGCGTTTTTGTGTGCCTGGTGACTTACTCTTTGCCTTGGTATTAACGCAATACGGTTTAAGCGCGAATATGAAGTTTAAGTTTGCCGGCATGGTGGGTGATAATGTCGAACTGCATCTTGATAAAGGTGTCACCGACAAATTCAGTATTTGCGATACCAAAGGTAAAGAATACCTGCACATTGAACGCCAAGGTGAAGTATGTAAGTGCGATGTACAAACTGCGGCATTCATTAAAAGCTATGTGGCGTTTTCAGGGCTTAACTTCATTCATGTGTTAATGCCAATGATGAAGCAACATCAAGTGATGATTAACCCAGACCGACCATTAGTTATTTACGAAAGCATGTCGTTCCATCTTGACCACTTTGATTTTACCACCATGAGCTTACACCTCGTTGACCAGGCCCTGGTCATTAATGGCAAGCGTGGTGATGTCACCCTAACTTTTGAGCTGCAAAGCGAAGGTAAAGTGATTGGTAGCGGGATGAAAACGTTAGTGTTGAGTGGCTTACGTGAATATGACGATGAAAAAGCACAACTATTGTGTGACGCCTATGAAAGTAGAAAACAGCGTTAATTGTATTTAATAGCATTGCGCGGTACTCAAAAAGCGCGGAACGCATTCTGAGTGGTCACTTGTTAATGCGGATTGATATAATAGCCAAACAAAAAAACGCGAGCTGCACTTTGGTGTGCAGCTCGCGTTTTTTACCATTTTACTATCCTGTTTTACACTCAATTTAACTCGTAAATTGCTGCAATTCAGGCCATGGTATGTCAGTGTTTTATTGATCATCTCGCCAATTTAAACACCGATGTGTTACTTACAAGGTAAAATGACTATTTAGCCAAATTATCTACTCTACGATCAATGGCTTATTGCGCAGTTTTTCCATCGTGTAACAGTGCTATTGCACTGTGTCCAATTAGTTGCTCAACACATTGGCTACCTGCCTCAGCAAAATGACTGATAGCAGTCTCTTTTGCCATGTTAAGCGATTTCAGCGTTTTTACATTGTCATCAACACTACCGCACAAACTAAAAAATAGTTGTAATACGGCTTTGCGCTCGGGTTGTTGCATCAATGCATACCAAGATTGCTGTAATGACTCAATTGAAGAAAAATCTAATCCCTCAATGAAAAACTGCCCTATGCGCTCATCTAAACGCACTAAAAATTCCGTTTTACGTGGAAAATGATGACTAATACCTGTTCGGCTTACCCCAGTCGCTGCTGATAAGGTGGTATAAGACATGGCCTCAAAACCAATCGTGAGGATTTGCTTAAAGGCTTCGTCTAAAATTTGGTTAACGGTTAACTCAGTTTCAACGCGTGAACGCTTGGCCATAAACATAGTCTCTCTAATTATTTTGGTGCAAGAGCTTACCAGACCATACTAGAAAATTCTGCTAAGAATTAGCAAATTTACAACATATTTAACCGTACAATATCCAGAAAGGCAGCCTAAAACAGAACATTATCGCGATAACTAATGGTTTACCCCTTTAAAATCAAAGGTTATAGAAATTGTCTGATAAATGATTGGCGGGCGATAAAATATGATGTGTTTTTTTTGAGTCACAAAGAGTTACAAATTATTGAATTGTATTGAACTGATTTTGTAGCCATTGCTGCGTCGCGTCTTTGCCCATCAGCTGTTCAAGTGTTGGTGATAACACTTCAACTAGCTTAGGTTGACGCCAAAACATATACCCGGGTAACGGTTGGACAACACCGGCACCAAACGTTCGTTGCACTAAACTCGAAAACTCTCCCATGTCGCGTGACGACCATAAAGGCATTAACGGATACACTTCAGCAATAAAATCATCATACCGAATAAAATGCTGTAATTGCTCAATATTATAGTGAGTTAACACAATTTGCAGCTGCGGCGCACTCCAATGAGATAAATTACCGCTATCGTTAATTAACGCCAGATTACGGCGGTGAAATTGTTGCCACGCGAGATCAAGCTGAGAGTAGTGCTGTGCAATTCGCCACAGTAAATACAAATCGGCCAGCCATTCATGCTGATACTTGGTTAATGAACTCGGTAAAATATTGTTTTGCAGACGTATATTGTGTAAATGTCCTATCTCATGCCATAGGGTTAATTGTGCTTGTTGGGGTAAAGGCAATTGATAGGTCGTTAACCCTATCGAGCCACTTTGCTCGACAATGTCTTTTGTTGGATTAACCACAATGATACCGGCAATATGCTCATCAACAGCCGACAACACCATCGCACTTTTATACCCCATGGCAGCACGGATCGCTTGCGGCGAAAATACACCTTGCTGTTGCAGGGCTTGGGGCAATAAATGCAAGCAAGCGGTTAATTGTGGCAAATGACAAATTAATGCACGCTTGATGCCGATATCGGTGAAGTACCCTTGTGAATGAGGCGATACAGTAACAGCATCTATTTGCAATGACGCCATGACTGTATGCTTAAGCTGAGCAGTTGGTGTAGATTGAGTCGATAAGGTTTCACTGGCAACGCTAGTGCAGTAACCGATAAGGCCGATGAATAACCATTGCCAGTGTTTAACCATCAACTATTTTTTCGACATAATATTTTGGATAATTGCAGTGGTTGATACGCCTTCTTCAAACCCAAGCACTTCCACTTTGCCTCCGGCAGCAATCACTTCTGCGCCGCCAGCAATATCTTCTACTTTATAATCGCCACCTTTGACGAGTGCGTCAGGTAATAACCGTGCAATCACACGCTGCGGTGTATCTTCAGCAAAAGGCACAACCCAATCCACAGACGCTAATCCCGCTAATACAGCCATACGGCGATCGACAGGGTTCACAGGGCGACCAGGACCTTTTAAGCGTGTTACGGAATCATCGCTATTCACCGCCACAATTAAGCGATCGCCCAAGGCTTTAGCTTGTTGTAAATAGCTCACATGGCCAGCATGTAAAATATCAAAACAGCCATTGGTCATCACAATACGCTCGCCACGTAAACGTGCCTGCTCCATTGCATACGCTAATTGATCTTCTGTCATAACACCAAAACCAGACTCACCACGATTGATCGCTAATGCTTGAATCAGCTCAATGCGGCTCACTGTAGAAGTGCCTAGTTTACCTACCACTACACCAGCAGCGGTATTGGCGATGGCACACGCTTGTGCCAATGTCGCGCCTGCAGCAATCGATGTAGCTAATGCAGAAATCACCGTATCCCCCGCGCCTGTCACGTCATACACTTCACGGGCAACAGTTGGAATATGCAGTTCAGGCTGATCTTTAGACACCAAGGTCATGCCCTTTTCAGAACGTGTCACTAAAATGGCTTTAAAATCATGTAACTTTATAAGTGCCTGCGCTTTTTCAATCAGATCATCTTCACCGGTTACGGTACCCACTACGGCTTCAAACTCACTCATGTTGGGTGTGATAAGTGACGCACCATGGTAGCGGGCAAAATCATGGCCTTTAGGGTCGACCAATACTGTCACGCCTTTCGCGCGGGCTTTGGCGATAAAGTCTTTAGGTTCGTGAATCGCGCCTTTGGCGTAATCAGACAGGACTAACACATCTACGTTATCTAAAATCGATTCACTTTGGTCAAACAGCGCTTGGCTACTGGCTTTATCGAACAATTCTTCAAAATCTAAACGGATTAATTGCTGATTACGAGACAATACTCGTAATTTTGTAATCGTGGGCTTATCGGCAACGCTTAACCATTGCGGCTCAACCCCAAACACTTTAACCCCTTGGGTTAACGCTTCTGCAGTTTCATCTTGGCCGACAAGGCCGGCTAAATGAACATGTCCGCCCAGAGCGGCAATATTCAATGCCACGTTGGCAGCGCCGCCAGGTCTATCTTCAATCTGGTTAATTTTAACAACAGGCACAGGCGCTTCGGGAGAAATGCGTCCCGTTGGACCCACCCAATAGCGATCCAACATTACATCCCCAATCACTAAAATACGCGCGTTTTCAAACGCTGGGAGAGAAACCTTCATTGTGTATTCACTGTGTTGTAAAAATTTAACCGCAATTGTACCTAATTTTCAGCAGAATAATGAGTTAGAATAACAAATAATTTTTGAGAACAAGACGAGTTATCTGTGGTCGAAAAAGCCGAATTTTCTTCTGATTTATATCATCCTAAACATTGGCCTATGTGGTTTGGCGTATTATTAATGCGCACTACGTTATTGCTGCCCTTGCGCTGGCAAATGAAAATGGGCAGCGCCATTGGCCGCTTAGTTAAAAAATTGGCTAAAAGTCGTGCTCATACCGCCCGTCGTAATATTGATTTATGTTTTCCAGACATGAGCGAAACAGATAAGCAACAGCTCCTCGATCGCACCTTTGAAGAAACCGGCAAAGCGTTATTCGACACCATTAACGCATGGTGGTGGTCAAATGATCGCATTCAACAACACATGACCATCAAAGGCACCGAACATGTCAGCGACAGCCTAGACAGTGGTAAAGGGGTGATTTTATTTGCGGTGCATTGCTTACCGCTTGAAATGGGCGCGCGTATCTTTGGCCAATTTGCGCCCGGTATTGGGGTATATCGCCCGCATAACAATCCTGTGATGGAATATTTGCAGGTAAAAGGCAGGTTGCGCTCAAATAAAGGCCTAGTGCCCAAACGTGATGTCCGCCAAATGATCCGCAGCTTACGCGCCCCGAATGTTATTTGGTATACCGCCGATCAAGACTTTGGCCGGTCAAGCGCTGTGTTTATCCCGTTTTTTGCCGTGCCCGATGCGGCAACCATTACCGGCGCGACCTCACTGGCTAGACTCGGTAAAGCCAATGTATTGCCTTTTTTTGTTGAACGTAACGCCGACGACACAGGCTATAATCTCGAAATCATGCCGGCGCTCGACAACTTCCCCGGCGACAACGAAACTGACGATGCGATTCGCGGTAATCAAATTGTTGAGCAATTAATTAATCGCAATCGAAACCAATACATGTGGCTCCATCGACGATTTAAAACTCGGCCAGTTAAAGGCTCACCGTCGTTATACAAATAATAAAAAAGCGCCATGAAGGCGCTTTTTATTTAATCTTTAACAATGCTTTAGGTCTTTTTAGTCGTAAACTCAAATTCTTGCGAGATATGTGCCGCTTTAAATCCAGCCGGATTTTGCATTAAATTGGTTGCAATAAAATCAGCTGCCATACCAAATGGCTTTTTATTAATTTGGCGCATAAACATCATTCCTTGCGCGGATTTAGCGCTCAGATACGAATAAGCCAAACTATTACATTCTACAACCCAATCGGCAGTAACACTGGCCGCTTCTGTTTTTGGCAAACAACTTAACCCAATTGAATCTTCATTAAGTGTAATCGACAACTCAACGAGATCGCCCTGAGCCGATTGAGTATCTTGGTTGTCAGCCTCAGCCAACATCGACATCATGCCACCCAAAGCCAACGTCAGTACCGTGCTTGATAATTTCATATTAACTCCTTTTAATACTTTATAGCGTGAAAGACTGTCACAAATAGCAATCACACCTCGGCCGAAAGCATGGCTGTAACTGCCTTGGTCTGTTTACAAAAAGTCACACATTTCATTCAGTGATTTTTTATCCATTGCATGTTGTGGAACCGTGGCATTGTCGGCAGGATAACCGGCAATAATTAACATATATGGCCGTTCGTTATCGTTGTCTCGACCGCATACTTTACTCAAAAAGCTCATGGGTTTAGGCGTATGGGTTAATGTACCAAGCCCGGCATGATGAAGTGCCTGAATTAAAAAACCAGTCGCGATACCTACAGACTCATGTACATAATAATTGGTCTTTTGCTCGCCTTCATCCTCACTGCGTTTTTGGCTAAACACCGCAATCAACCAGGGCGCATGTTCCAAATAAGGTTTATTTGCATCTGTACCTAATGGTTTTAACGCATCTAACCATTCTTCTCCAGCGCGACCAGCATAAAAAGCCTGCTCTAACGCTTCAGCTTGTTGACGGATTTGTGCTTTTATCTCAGGGCTATTAATCGCCACAAAGTGCCAGGGTTGATGATTAGCCCCATTAGGCGCTGTGCCTGCAGCTAAAATACATTGTTCAATAATGGCTTGCGGTACGGCGCGATCGGAAAAGGCCCGAATAGAGTGACGACGCTTCACCTCTTGATAGTTATCTTGGGCACGTTTAAGCATTTCATCTTGCGGGTATTCTATAAAATCGGTAAGCGGCAAATGCGCTGTCATAACATGTCCTTAAAATGAGCCGATTGAGATAATGCTATAAGCTAACAAACATCACTAAAAATGCTATACAAATATTCTTATTGAATCCCTATCGCCGACAGATTACAGTCAATAGCATGAGTTCAACGTTTTAGCATAATAAAGGATTATATGATTGCAGCGATAATGGGCGCGACAGGCTTAGTCGGTAATGCGTTACTGAGCCAATTAATTGAAAGTGAACAGTACAGCAAAGTTATCGTGATTGGACGTTCAACACCTGCACTGGTTGAGCATCAATTTGGCGCTGAAAAAGTGCAATTTATTGCCTGCCAAATTGATGAGTTACGTGAGTTAACCTTATCAGAAAAAATCGACCATGCGTTTTGCTGCCTCGGTACCACCATAAAAGAAGCCGGTAGCGAAGAAGCCTTTATTCAAGTCGATAAACTTGCCGTACTCGCCTTTGCTAAATTATGCCTGGTGCAAAATAATCCCACACTTAAATTTATGGTGGTTACCGCGCAAGGCGCTAGCGCCAAATCAACCGTGTTTTATAATCGGATTAAAGGTGAAGTCGAACAAGGGTTAACTGCTATGGCATTGCCTGTGTTAAATATTTTCCAACCTAGCTTATTATTAGGCGAGCGCGCTCAAGGGCGTTTTTTAGAAGGGATAGGACAAACATTATTTAGCATTCTTGGCTGGCTATTCATTGGGCCATTACGCAAGTTTCAACCGATTGATGCAAACACAGTTGCGGAGGCGATGTACCAAGTCGCACTCAAGCCTCAAACCGCACCAACAACCAGAATAATCACCAATGTGATGATGCATAACAGCCAACATTAAGCCTCTGAGCTCGAAATACGAGATACGAGATAATAGCGAAACGAAGCAATAGATTAACGATGTAAAAGACTCTAGCAAGCAACCGGTAAGGATGGAGAAGAATATGAATGACAATGATTATTTAACTTTAGATGAAGTCTGCGAAATACTCGATAAAAGTCCTACAACGATTAGACGCTATGCTCGAGAGAATCTGTTATTGAGTGAGCAAAATGGCCAAGAACTGAGTTTTAATAAAGTGGAAGTCATGCGCTATTTAACTTTTTCAGACCGCTTAGGTTAATGCGAACAACACCATCAAGCACATAAAAAATCCCCAAGCGCTTAACGCGCTTGGGGATTTTTGTTATCTCACCGCTACACTGAATCGGTTAACGCCTCAAATACATTGGCACTAATCGCCAAAGTCATCGAGTAAAATGTTTTCAGACTCCACACCTAAACTTTCTAGCATGGCTATCACTGACGCATTCATGATCGGCGGGCCACACATATAAAATTCGCAATCTTCTGGCGCTTTATGCTGCTTTAAGTAGTTCTCAAACAGCACGTTATGAATAAAGCCGGTGTAACCCGTCCAGTTATCTTCTGGCAACGGATCAGACAGCGCCACATGCCAGACAAAGTTATCATTTTCGGCAGCTAATTGATCAAAGTCTTGTTGATAAAACACTTCACGGGTTGAACGAGCGCCGTACCAAAAACTCATTTTACGCTTGGTTTTAACACTTTTTAATTGATTAAAAATGTGTGAACGCATTGGCGCCATACCCGCACCACCGCCAACAAACACCATCTCAGCATCGGTCTCTTTAACAAAGAACTCACCAAAGGGTCCTGAAATCGTGACCTTGTCACCGGCTTTTAAATTAAAGATGTACGACGACATTTTCCCAGGAGGTAAGCCCTCTTTTGGCGGGGTCGCAATACGCACGTTAAGCATAATACGGCCCTTTTCATCTGGGTAATTTGCCATTGAGTAAGCACGTAAAACGTCTTCATCAACGGTAGACACTAAGTCGAATAAGCCGTACTTAACCCAGTCGCCACGATACTCCTCAGGAATATCAAAATCGGCATAACGCACTACATGAGCAGGCGCTTCAATTTGAATATAACCACCAGCTTTAAATAATACTTCTTCGCCATCAGGAATTTTTAATAGCAATTCTTTAATAAAGGTTGCCTGGTTATTATTTGAAATAACCTCACATTGCCATTTTTTAACCCCAAAGATTTCTTCGTCAACTTCAAGTTCCATGTCTGTGCGCACGGCAACCTGACACGCCAAGCGACAACCTTCTTTGGCTTCTTTTTTAGTAATATGATCAAGCTCAGTGGCTAAAATATCACCGCCGCCCGATTTTACTTTAACGCGACATTGGCCACAGGTTCCGCCACCGCCACAAGCCGATGGAATAAAAATTTGTTTTCCTGCTAACGCGCTAAGTAACTTGTCACCAGCGGGTGTTGTCACGCTTTTACTTGCATCACCATTAATGCCAATAGTGACATCAGCGGTACTGACTAACTTACGTTTGGCGAGTAAAATCACCATTACTAGGATGCATACCACAATGGTAAACATGCCTATACCTATTGCCATTTCCATTACATAGCCCTTCTTATCAATGCGTTATAACGTGATGCCAGCAAAAGACATAAACCCAAGCGCCATCAACCCTGTCGTGATAAAGGTAATACCGATACCTTGTAAACCATCAGGTATGGCATGAAACTTCATCCGCTCACGTAAGCCTGCAAGTAATACAATCGCCATTGCCCAACCCACAGCCGAACCCGATGCAAACACCACAGATTCAGTAAAGTTATAGTCACGGTTAGCCATAAAAATAACCCCAGCAAAAATGGCGCAGTTTACGGTTAATAACGGTAAAAAGATCCCCAATGACTGATACAAAGTAGGAATGTAACGATCTAAAAACATTTCTAAAATTTGCACTAATGCGGCTATCACCCCAATAAAGGTAATCAGCTGTAAGTAGCTTAAATTTAACTCAGCAAAACCTGCCCAGGCTAACGCACCTGGCGCAAGAATATTCACATAAATGATTTGATTTAATGGCACAGCCAGCACCATCACCACAATCACGGCAATCCCTAAACCAAACGCGGTAGAGACCTTTTTAGACACGGCAAGAAACGTACACATACCCAGGAAAAAAGACAGGGCCATGTTGTCGATAAATGCAGCTTGGATAAATAAATTAATATAGTGTTCCATGATGCTTCCTTATCTGCGCTTACGCTGAACGACTTTAATGGCCCAAATCATCACGCCAATTAAAAAGAATGCACTCGGCGGTAACGTGAACATTTCGTTAGCGAGGTACCAACCACCGTTTTCAATGGTGGTAAATATGTCGTGACCAAACAAACTGCCACGGCCTAACAATTCACGGACAAAAGCAACGCCCAGTAAAATTAAGCCATAGCCCATGGCATTACCTAATGCATCAACCACAGCTAAATGTGGTGGGTGTTTCATGGCAAAGGCTTCAGCACGGCCCATGATGATACAGTTAGTAATGATCAAACTGACAAACACAGATAACTGTTTTGACAGTTCATACGCCACATCTTGCAGCACCATATCGACAATAATCACCAATGAGGCAATCACGGTCATTTGCGCAATAATCCGCACACTGTTAGGAATAAAGTGGCGAATACTGGAGATAATTAAGTTAGAAAACACCAGTACAAAGGTCACGGCTAAGGTCATCACTAATGCGGTTTGCATTGAGTTACTCACCGCCAACGCTGAACACACACCGAGCACCTGCATGGCGACGGGGTTATTTTCAAATATTGGCGATGTTAAAATCTCGCGAGTAGACGTGTTATTACTCATTTACTTACCCTCCGCAGCAATCGCGTGTAGATAGGTTTGATATCCTTCAACGCCAAACCAGAACTCAACTAAACGTTGGATCCCAACACCTGTTCGCGTTGCCCCACTGACACCATCGATGCCGTGAATATCACCGTCTTTAGCGCCGCCTTTAATGACTTTAATCGCCATTTTGCCTTTTTCATCAAACAGTTTTTTACCCTGCCATAACCCTAACCACTGTGGGTCGGTAACAAAATCGGCAATACCCGGGGTTTCACCGTGTTCGTAAAATACGATATTTTCAATGGTATTAAGGTCTGGTTTAATTGCCATATAGCCATAAATAATCGACCATAAACCTTTACCGTAAATTGGCATTACAATGCTAGACAGCTGGTTATTGCTATCGTAAACCTCAAAAATACGGATATCATTTGCCATGGTTTTAATCTTGGCGATGTCTTTTTTAGGTTTACTAGACGTGTCAGGATTGATGGCCGCCATCCGCTCGTCAAAGTCGAGCAAGTTGTCTTTTTCAGTGACTTGCCCACTGGCTAAATTAACCATTTTAGGCTTAACACGCTGCGCAAACAGCTCGCTAAAGTCACCCTGGCTAATATCAATACCCGCGGCTTTTAGTACAAACTGCTTCACTTCATCACGCTTTTTGGCCAACTTACGCTCTTTTAAAATCTCGGCAGTACCAGTGATCATAAACGAGCAAATCAAGCTTAAAACGATGATAAAAATCATTGTTCCGGTAACGGTATCTTTTTTAAAGGCCATGACGTTTTAGTCTCCGTTTAATATTGGCTTGAGCGACTAGGTAGTCGAATAACGGTGCCCATAAATTGGTAAACAAGATGGCTAACATAATGCCTTCAGGCATTTTTGCATTGAGTAAACGGATAACGATGGTCATCAAACCAATCGTAAAACCATAAGCAAACTTGGCCTTGCGGGTATATGAGGCGGTAACCGGGTCGGTTGCCATAAACATCATCCCCAAGGCAAAACCGCCTGTCACTAAGTGCCATGTCCACGGCATTGCTGACATAGGGTTTCTGCTTGAACCAAAGTAGTTAAACAATAAGACGGTTAATATCATCCCAACCATTACACCCGCCACAACGCGCCAATCAGCAATACGGGTCATTAATAAAATGCCGCCGCCAATTAAAATCGCTAAGGTGCTGGTTTCGCCAACAGAACCTGGCGTAAAGCCTAAAAAGGCATCCCACCAGGTGCTATCGCTAAACACACTGAACCAACTTGTGTCGACGAAGCTGAGCTTTTTCGCCACAGTCAGCGTTAGCGTGGTTGCGCCAGAATAGCCATCAGCCGCAACAAACTGGCCTAATGCGACCACCTCTGTTGGGTAAGCAAAATAAATAAAGGCATAACCCGCAAGCGCAGGATTTAAGAAGTTATACCCCATGCCGCCAAACATCTCTTTTGCCACCACAACACCAAAACTGAGGCCTAACGCCACAATCCATAATGGTGTCGAAATCGGTAAAATAAGTGAGAACAGCAACGCAGTAATAAAGAAGCCTTCGTGTAACTCTTGGTGGCGAACTTTAGCAAATACCACCTCCCACACTAGGCTCACTACCAATGCGGTGAGGTAAAATGGCACATAAAAACTGGCACCATAGGCAAACAAACTGATTAAGCCAGAGCTTTCAGTTAACGGGCCAAACAATAAGTTATAAATGGCCAGTTGCCATGCTTCTGGTTGCGTGGCACCGGCCATAATGGCTACCTGGGCTTGCAGCCCCAAGTTGTACATACCAAATAACATCGCCGGAAATAAACACATGCCCACAATGTGCATGGTGCGTTTAACATCAATGGCATCACGGATATGCACATGGCCTTTAGTACTGCGGCCATTGGCAATCCATAATGAACGTAAGAAACTACGCATCGAGTCGCCATGAGCGTAATAGCTATCTTGGCTGGGCTTTTTCTGTTGCTGACTCATTAACCTTCCCTCTCGATAATATCTAGGCAAGCACGAAGTTCTTTACCAAAGTCATACTTTCCTGGGCACACAAACGTACATAAGGCTAAATCTTCTTCATCTAGCTCTAATGCGCCCAGCAGTTGCGCTTCGTCGGTATCTCGGACCACTAAATCGCGCACCAATAAGATAGGGAGAATATCCAGCGGCATAACATGGTCAAGTTGGCCAAAGGCCATCATGGCGCGAGGAGAGCCACCTGCATGAGTGGTAAAATCGAATAGTTTTTTGGTGCGGCTGAAGCCAGACATCATGATGCCGGTGAGCGAAAACTTATTGTTGTCATGACGCACCCAAGGTAATACTTCCTGGCGATCATTTTCAGTTAGCACACTGACCTGATTATGGAATCGACCAAGGTAATCATAAACCCCTGCCGCTGTGTGGCCTGACAATAATGACCCAGACACGATGCGCGACTGACGCTGGTCAATTTCACTATTAACCCATTCGCTGAGTTTTGCACCCAATTGGGTACGCACCAAACGCGGTTTTAATACATTTGGGCCAGCAATAGCGACGATGCGGTCGGTATACAGTTCACCGGTTAAAAACAATTTGCCAAAGGCAATCACGTCTTGATAACCCAAATGCCACACTTGACGCTCAATACTGGCTGGCAAGAGATAATGTATATGGGTACCGACTAGACCAGCAGGGTGTACGCCATTAAAACGCTGAACGCTAATGTCTGATAAGTCATACTCATTTGCTTGCTTGATCAGTGACTCCCCCTCGTCCTGACACAAGTACACTTTGCCAGAGGTTAATATGCTCAACACATATAGCCCGGCCTCAAATGCTGCCGTTTGAGTAGCAATAACGACGCGAGGATCGGCCGCTAACGGATTGGTATCAACAGCGGTGACAAATATGCCTGCTGGAGTAGCATCAAGCTGCGGTACGCGCGAAAACGGACGAGTTCTGAATGCAGTCCATAACCCACTGTCGACTAAGCCCTGCTTAACGCTTTCAAGACTTAAACCGCTAAGCACCTGTGGTTGCAAAATATTAGTCGCTGCTTGCTCAGCATCACAATCAATCACTACCGACTGTAAAACACGACGATCACCGCGGTTAATCGCAGATACCACACCACTTGCTGGCGCGGTAAATCGCACGCCAGGCGTTTTTTTGTCTTCAAATAGCGTTTGGCCTACTATTACGCGATCGCCAACCTCAACCATCATGGTTGGTTTTAGACCAACATATTCTTCGCCAATCAACGCCACTTGCGTCGCTTTAGGCATGCCATCTATTTGCTGAAGTGGTTCACCAGCAATCGGGATATCAAGCCCCCGCTTAATGGTTATCACTGGGTTTGCAACACCAGCCATGTCATTCACCATCTATAAAAAATTTCGATAGCTTATGGTATATGTTTGCAACTGCTAATATATGAACAAAGATCACACTCCCAGCGCAGACTGTAATTTTGAAACATAACCTAATCGCAAATTTGTGAGGTGGATCAATTTATCGCAACAAGCGAAATCACTTTATGTAATTTTTGTATCAGAAAGGTTGTTACATACATGAGCATTTATGCTTACTTGCTAATAAAGCAAATAAGCATAAACCTCAGTATTGGCGGGGAGTTTAGCGGGTTAATTAACAGCACTTGTTCGCTGTAACATACCTTGTTCAATGGTATAAACCGCATCCATTTTGTCTAAGGCTGTGGTGCGATGGCTAATCATTAATAAGGTTTTATTTTCAGCAAAATTCAATAACAGTGACAGTATTTCGCGCTCGGTACGTTTATCGAGCCCTTCTGTTGGTTCATCTAATAACAACAGCGGGGCATCACGCAGTAACGCTCTCGCCACGCCTATTCGACGCTGTTCGCCGCCCGATAATTGTCGCCCACCTTCGCCAATCCATATGTCCAAAGGTTTATCGCCTTGCAACAATGCCCCTAAACCCACTTGCTGTAATACATTTATAAAGCGCTCATCGTGGGCTTTTTTCGGCTCGCCTTGTATAAAAGGTAACGCTAGCGCTAAATTGTCACGCAATGTGCCGGCAAATAAATAAATACGTTGGCTCACCACCGTCATAGCTGCTCGCAGTTCAGCTTCGCTGTAATCGGCTATTGGGTGCCCATCGAGGGTAATATTGCCTTGCTGCGACAACCATTCTCGGGTAATCAGCCCAAACAAGCTCGATTTACCACAGCCTGTAGGGCCAACTATCGCCACCTTCTCACCCGCGTTTAGGGTTAAATTAACGCCCTGTAAAATCGGTGAGTTTGGCTGATAAGCAAAATGCACCTGATGCAATTGCAATGCGCCGGAGCTAGCTTGAAGCGAACTTTGATCATTAAAGCTTACCGCGGGGGCTTGTTCTGTGATGTCTGTGACACGCTGTGCGGCTAATAAGGTACTGGATAAATGTTGAAATGCACCTGCGATGGGCATCATCATTTCGAGGCTGGCCATGGTTGCAAACACCATCAATGCCATTAATGGGCCTGGCGGCACCTTATCGCCCACGCCATGACTGGCCAAATACAACATCACCACTACCGCAATACCGTTAACGATAATCAGCATAGCTTGGCTTAAGCCTGTAATATTGGCCATGGCTGTTTGTTGACTAAACAATCGCGCTTGCGCTTGCTCAAGTTTAGCTAAGTAGCGGTTGTTAGCCGCAAATAGACTTAATTCGGCTTGGCCCTGAATAACATCTAATAACATGACTCGATATTGCTGTTTCGCATCAATTAATGCCCGACCAGGCGCTTTACCGAGCACATAAAACACTACAGGTAATACGCACCAGGCTAACAATAAAATGCTGCACAAACTCAAGGCTAAGCTGAGATCAAACCAAGCTAGAAAAATACCTAAGCCTGCAATCATCAGTAGCGACGCGAATAAAGGCGTAAGCAAGCGTAAATACAAATGATCTAAGGTATCGATGTCGGCCACTAAACGATTAAGCAAATCACCTTTACGTAAACCTTGCAGGTTGGCAGCACTGAGCGGTAAAAGTTTTTGCCATGCCCAAATCCGTAACTGAGTGAGTAACTTAAATGTCGCTTCGTGGGTGGCTAAACGCTCACCATAGCGGCTGGCGGTACGGGCGATAGAGAAAAAACGTACCCCACCTGCTGGGGTAAAAAAGTTAAACATTTGCGCAGTGACAATCGATAAGCCCGCGATTGCCGTCGCCGATAAAAACCAGCCCGATAGCGACAATAAACCAATGCCGGTTAATAAGGTGATAAAGGTTAATATTAAGCCGGTCAGCATCATTAACCACTGGCGACGAAACAAAGCTAAAAACGGCATTAATACTCGCAATGATGTGCTACGCGTTGATGTCGATTGTGGGGATATCGATTGTGGGGATGCAGTTTGAGGTGAGGTTTGCTCATTCGAGTGAGTCATTAGTAACCCTCCTGCTGCTGATTAATCATTTGCGCTAACAATCCATCACTGTGTTGTAATTGGCTCACATGACCTTGCTGCACAATAACGCCTTTATCCATCACCAACACCCTGTCCATCGAGCTTAAATCATCTAACCGATGGGTAACGGTTAACCCACTAGCGCCTTGCATAGCACGTTGTAATGACGCTAAAACAAACTGCTCGCTTTGAGCATCTAAACTGGCAGTCGGTTCATCAAGTAAAAACAGCTTGGCGGGTTGCGCAAGTGCCCGCGCCAACGCAAAACGTTGCGCCTGGCCAACAGAAACCCCGGCACTTTGATCGCTTATCATCAGGTCGAGCCCTAGGACATGCTGAGTGACAAAATCGCCGATGTTAGCTTGCTCAAGTAACGCCATTATTTGCGGGTCAGTTAATTGCGGATTTGCTAGCGCGACGTTATCGCGCACCGTGCCATGAAACAATTGCGGATCCTGGCCAAGCCAAGCTAAATGACGTCGCCAATCGGCCAATTGAATACTCGACAGCGATCGCTGATTGATTTTCAGGCTGCCTTTGTAAGGTAAAAACCCGAGTAAAGCATTGAGCAAACTGGTTTTACCTGCGCCACTTGGGCCAACTATCGCCCAATGTTCGCCCGCTGGCAACGTAAATGAAATAGGCCCTAACAAACGCTGACCATCAATGCTAAACACCTCAAGTTCAACCGCTTCTATACTGACCGCATCAGCTGAAAATGGTGCTTTAGGCTGGCTATTGGCGGCCGTTTCGCTGCCTTTAACTTGATAATTGAGCAGTTCGACTAACGTTTCTGCCGCACCAATTGCTTGCGCTTTGGCATGGTAATGGGTGCCTAAATCGCGCAGTGGCTGAAAAAACTCTGGCGCTAAAATGAGTACAAACATGCCGGTAAATAAGCTAATACCTACACCGTAATGGCCAAAATCTAAATGGTCTAAATAACTAAAGCCAAAATACACTGCTAGCACAGCAATCGACACTGCAGCAAAAAACTCTAATACCGCTGAGCTTAAAAAAGCTAACCGCAGCACTGACATAGTGCGACTACGAAAACCTTCTGAAGCTGTTTCGATATTAACTAACTCAGCGTCACCACGGTGGAATAACTTAACCGTCTGCAAGCCTTTTAAACGGTCCATAAAATGGCCGCTTAACCGAGACAACGCCTTAACATTCTTGCGGTTAGCATCAGCAGCGCCCATGCCCACCAAAATCATAAACATCGGGATCAAGGGGGCTGTGGTTAATAAAATAATCCCTGCAGCCCAATTAAGTGGAAATACACACACCAAAATAAGCAAAGGAATAAAACCGGCTAACATCATTTGCGGCACGTATTTAGCGTAATAGTCGTGTAAGTCTTCAACTTGTTCAAACACTATGCTTGCCCAGGCGCCTGAAGGTTTGCCCTTAATAAACACGGGCCCCAACTCAACCAATTTACTCAACACGGCTTGACGAATATCAGTGCGCAAACGCTTACCCGCCTCAAAACTCACCCGCTCACGCACTTGCGCTAATCCGGCTCGCAGCAGTAACAAACCAATGAGGCCGATAAATTCAATGCTGGATGCTTGCACAGGCATATTTTGCATAATCACTTGCTGTAAAATACGCGCAATACAATAAGCTTGCCCAACAATGGCAACGCCATTGAGCCAGCCACATAAAATAGATAACTTAAGGAAAATACCACAGGCAGACTGTTGGCTTTTAAGCCACTGAGTTAATGACTTTTCTAACGACTTATCCATAACGCTCCAGTGGTGTTGCTCTTCGCCCATAATTGGCTGCAGTATCGCAGCACTGGACCTGAGATAACACCTTAAACAGTGTAAATGTTAACTGATTCACATTTTGCTAATGGACTATTAGCAATGGATATCAGTTATAGATAATCGCGCTTAAATCAAGCTGAAACTACAACAGAAATGGTTCACTCGAGGGGGTATGACCGTATTTAACCAACACATGCCATAACAATTTTAAATCTTGCAGCTTTTTAGTATGCGCCCCGCGCTCGCTCCACGAGGTAGGTTGTTTTTGCAGTTGATATGCCGCTCGGCCAATAATGTCGGCATTAATGATTTCATCTTCAGCAATGCTTTTTGCCAACGCAGGCATCACAGCGCCTCTAAAATCATCAGGCACATCCGCAATGTGCATTTGTCTGCCGTTGTGCCAATGCAGTTCGATGTCATATTCAGCGCACAATGCCATTAATGAATCGCCAATTTTACTGCCATTAAACGACGGGTCAGCCACCAGCATGGCAATGTCCCTCTCTAGCGACACATCACCGTGAATTTGTGCTTCGATGTAATGATCTAAATTACCACTGGTCATACCCTCAAAGCGTGAAGTCACCGGATCGGTTAAATGCTGGCTAAAGTGCGAAATTAACTTACTCGGTTTAAGGCCTGCGCAGCCCAAGGCATATTGACGTTCAAAACTCTCACTCATTAACGCCGCTAAAATGGCATCAAAACATTTGATGGTGCCCTTTTCTTTGGGTAACCGATAAGAGTCCATATAGCTGAAGGTACAACGAGATAGTATTTGCGAGTGAGTGATTAAATAACAGCTACCAAAACGCGGCGCAGGCCCCAAAGGACATAAACCAAAATCGAGTGCGCCGTATTTGGGCCGATGCTTAATACCAGCATAGCTATTACCAAATAATTGATTTTCCCAATGGTCTCGAGAACCACCTAACTCTGGTGATAAATGGCCATTAGACACATGGGTCTCAAATTGGCTTTTATAGACACCATCACGCAATAGACCGTCAATGACACTCAGGCCACGGTTATCAATTCTATCCGGATGAAAATGCAATGCCACGCGGCTGTGGCTCGATAATTGGCGCATCGCCAGTTGGAGCTCTAAAGTAGAAATATTCGACATTAACAACACATTCTTGAGCACAGCATGAGCATGGTCTCGCAGCTCGTATGCCGTTTTCTCAATATGTGATAACGCCGTTAATTTCATCAGTCAGTAATACCTTAACCTTCAATCACTTCAGCTAGGCTGCTAAAGTTCGATTGTCATTTTATTGTATGTAATAAGTTGAGTTTTAGCACTGATCGATGCCTCAAGATTAACACTATTTCATTCTAAATCATTATATTCTGTGGATCAGTCGACTATTACACCCTTAGCAGACACAGCAAGCTCACAAGGCTTAGTGTTGGCGGCTATAATAAGAGTTTAATAGCACTTATAGCCGTTTTCAGGTAAGCTTCACGGCCGCCGTTTCTGGCTACCTTTTATTCATAGCAACAATATGTTGCCCAAAGAGATTTTTCTATGAGTTTTGCCTCACTTGGTCTGAATGCTGCTATTTTAAAAGCAGTTGAAAAACAAGGTTATGACACCCCCTCTCCGATTCAAGCACAAGCCATTCCAGCAGTACTAGCCGGACAAGACGTCATGGCAGCCGCCCAAACCGGGACAGGAAAAACCGCAGGCTTTACCCTGCCAATCCTAGAATTATTGTCAAAAGGCAACCGCGCCCAGCGTGGCCAAGTGCGTGCATTAGTATTGACTCCAACGCGTGAATTAGCCGCACAGGTTCAAGAAAGTGTTGCCACTTACGGTATCAACCTACCGTTAAAATCAGCTGTTGTGTTTGGTGGTGTGTCTATTATCCCGCAACTTGCAGCCCTAAGAAATGGCGTTGATATTTTAGTGGCAACCCCAGGTCGACTGCTTGATCTTTGCCAACAAAAAGCTATTAGCTTCAGCAACTTAGAGATTCTAGTGTTAGACGAAGCGGACCGCATGTTAGACATGGGCTTTATTCGCGACATTAAAAAAGTATTAGCGTTATTGCCACCTAAACGTCAAAACTTGATGTTTTCGGCAACCTTCTCCGATGAAATCCGCGAATTAGCCAAAGGGTTAGTCAATAACCCGGTTGAGATTTCAGTGACGCCACGTAATGCCACCGCTAACACCGTTACTCAGTGCGTGTACCCAGTGGATAAAACGCGTAAGTCGACGGCATTAATCGAATTGATTAAAACCAATGATTGGAAACAAGTGTTGGTGTTCTCGCGTACTAAACATGGTGCTAACCGTTTAGCTAAAAGTTTAGAAGCTGCCAATATTAAAGCCGCCGCTATTCATGGTAATAAAAGCCAAACAGCGCGTACTAAAGCATTGGCTGACTTTAAAGCCGGCACAGTACAAGTCATGGTGGCAACCGATATCGCCGCGCGTGGTATCGATATTGACCAACTGCCATTTGTGGTTAACTTTGACTTACCTAACGTACCTGAAGATTATGTTCATCGTATTGGCCGTACCGGCCGTGCAGGTTCTACCGGTCAAGCGGTATCGTTAGTTGGCCTTGAAGAAGTTAAGCTACTGCATGATATTGAGCGATTAATTAAGCGTACTATTGAGCGTAAGCAACTTGCAGGTTTTGAAGCGCCCTTCACTATTCCTGAAGCGAGCAGTCGCTCTGGTGGTCATAAAGCCAATAGCGTTAAAAATCCAAACCCAAATCGCAGTAAGCATGCTCAGCAAAATACAAATAATGCTGATAAGTCTGAGCGTAAATATGACTCACGCCAGCAAGCTCGCAGCAATGATGGTCAATCACAAGGCGCTAGCAAACCTAAAGCGCCAGGTAACAGACAAGAAGCGATCGCTAATGGTAATAAACCGCCACAGCGTAATCGTCCACCACGTCGCAGTGGTGCAGGCAATAGCGGTGCAGCAGCAAGCAGCAATACTGGTGCATCTAAAGACAGCGTTAACCCATATGCTAATGCCAAAATAAGAAGCTAACATTGATATTAAGCGACAAGGCTTACATCTTCTCGCTTAGAGAGTAGCCGCTTAGAGAGTAGTCGTTTGGCTAATAGTTAATTAACCCAGAGTTGATTAACCCAGAGTTGATTAACCCAGAGTTGATTAACCCAGAGTTGATTAGCCCAGAGTTGATTAGCCAATAAAAAACCGGTGAACATTGTTCACCGGTTTTTTTGTTTAAACATCACTTATACCATTGCGCGTGAGTAAATGATCTCTCAGCGAGAATTTAAAAGGGCTTAAACAAGGCGAATGACTGAATGAATAGTGGTTCTCTTTCGAAGTCATGCAACGCAGTGTAAGGCTTTTAAAACTCGCCTGAAAGGAATGGTATTACCATTACATAAACCAGGCTCGGTAGTTACGACCTTTCAACTTACCTTTATTCAATTTATTCAGCGCTTGTTTCGATACTTTGCTGTTTACCGCAACATAAGCACGGAACTCGGTCACTTTGATTTTGCCGATATCATTAAAGTCTAAGCCGTTATCACCGGTTAATGCGCCAACAACATCACCAGGACGGATCTTTTGCTTTTTACCGGCATCAATCTGAATTGTGATCATCTCAGCCGCTTGTGGCAGTTTGTTTAAGGCACTCATTGGTGGCAATGTTTCACTGACAACATCTTTACCCATGGCTTCTTCAATCATAGCCATTTTGTAACCGTCATCTTCACCAAAGAAGGTGTAAGCTGCACCCGAGCTACCCGCACGGCCAGTACGGCCAATACGGTGAATGTGTACTTCGGTATCGTAAGCAATGTGGTAATTAAATACCGCATCAAGCTCATCAATGTCTAAGCCGCGCGCCGCAACATCTGTCGCCACTAAAATACGCGCACTACGGTTAGCAAACTGTAATAACATTTGATCGCGATCGCGTTGTTCCAAATCACCGTGCAGTGCTAACACACTAAAACCAAACTCGGCTAACGAATCAGCCACTTGCTGGGTTTCACGCTTAGTATTACAAAAAACCACTGAGCTACGCGGTTGCTTATCAAGTAACAATAAGCGCAACGCTTCTAGGCGGCCATGGTTGTCGTCGACACGGTAAAAATGCTGTTCAATGGTTAAGTTGTCATGCTTTTGCTCAACTTTAACCATCACAGGGTTATACATGATTTGGTCGGCAATCGATTTGATTTGCTCAGGGAATGTCGCGCTAAATAATAACGTTTGGCGCTCACGCGGCGCAGCTGAAATAATTTGGTCAATGTGCTGCTGGAAACCCATTTCTAACATGCGGTCGGCTTCATCTAAAATCAACATGTTCATGTTGCTTAAATCTAAGCGGTTGCGATCTAAATGATCGACTATACGACCCGGCGTACCCACAATAATATGTGCGCCATGTTCAAGCGAACCAACTTGTGGCCCCATTGGCACACCACCACATAAGGTTAATACCTTGATGTTATGAATACCACGAGCCAGAGTACGGATTTCTTCTGCTACCTGGTCTGCCAATTCACGAGTTGGGCACAACACCATGGTTTGAATGCGAAAACGTTTTACATCAAGCTTATTGAGCAAACCTAAACCAAACGCAGCAGTTTTACCTGAACCTGTTTTTGCTTGGCCAATTACGTCTTCACCGGCCAAAATTGGCGGTAAGCTTTCGGCTTGGATCTGAGTCATCGATTCAAAACCCATGGTTTGTAGGTTTTCAAGCAATTCAGTTTTTAAATTAAGTGACGCGAAAGCCATGTTAACGGCTGGTTCAGTAGACTGACTCAAGGCGAATATCCTCTGATATCGAAAGCTAAAAAGCACGCAAGTGCTGCACAAACAAATTAGCCAAGGTTAATATTCTTAGCGTATCTATCTCTACGCATCAAATTGTCCTTGGCCATATATGCGCTATTGTAGCAATTTTCTTCAGCTTTCGCTGACAAATCTTTATATCAAACAGGGATATTTTATGATTCGTTGGCTAAACAATTTGACCAAAAAGTCCTTGCTGATAATCTCGTACAGCTTGGTCTATTTCTGCCTGAGTATTCATCACAAAGGGCCCCATCTGCACGATGGCCTCGTTAATAGGGTTACCGGCTAAAATCAACAAACCGACACCTTTATCTTCGGCCTGAAAATGACACACTTCAAGGGCATCTAATACCACAAACTCACCAGCTGTCGCGCTTTCACGCAAACCTTGGCCATCGATATAATGCAGATCACCTTGATAAATATAGGCACAGACGGTCTTAAAACGCTCGAGGTTTAGCGTGCCATGACCATGTGGTTGTAAGGTTAAATCGGCAATAGCGCCATTACCCGCCAGCCCTTCAATCGCGGCGTTGATTGCTAATGGATTATGATTAAACCCCCACGCACCCGCTAACGCAAAAAGTGTGGCGCCGTGCTCATTATTCAATTGGGGTTTATGTTGGTTGAGACTGTCTTGATATATCGGCGTACGCATTTTGTCTTTAGCGGGCATATTGAGCCAAATTTGAAAACCATGCAGGCCTTCTTTGGCATCAGCTAGCGGCATTTCAGAATGCACGACACCACTGCCAGTACTCATCCACTGCACATCACCGGCTCGTATCGGCTTAACATTGCCCATTTGGTCACGATGCTCAAACCCGCCTTTACGGATATAGGTAAAGGTTTCGACGCCACGGTGAGGATGTGGCGGAAAGCCACCAATAAAGTCTTGCTCGTCGTCAGATTTGATCTCATCAATCATTAAATAGGGATCAAAGCGAAGTTGCTCAAAGTCGGTAATACGCTTGATGTTAACGCCATCACCGTCCATTGCCGGTAATGCGCTAAAACGCTGTAGCACTTTCATGTAAACCCTATGAGCAATCAAATGATACCTAGAGCATAGCAGTCAACTAACTGAATAAATATTGCATAATAGTGTGATTTACGTTCGATAAAATCGATAATAGGTTTAGTTAAACTGCAATACTAACTCCGTTTGTCTGCTGCCTTGAGCGCTAATATCTTGACTATGCATTGCGGCATTTTGGCAATTTTTTTCAAATTGATTAATACCTTGCTGAAGTGTCATTGCATTAGTATAAATTTGATTAACAACTGCAGCTTGCTCTTCTGCTGCCACCGATATTTGCTCACCATTACTCTCAATAGTCGCCATCACGTGACTGACCGTCGTTAGACTTTGCTCAAGCATGTTTCCCGAGTCGATACTTTTATCGGTAAGCAAGTGGCTTTGATCCATTTGTACTACCGCCTCAGCCGTTGTGCGACTCAATGTATTGATAATTTTATGGATTTCATTAGCAGATGTTGCCGAGCGGCTTGCTAGATTGCGTACTTCGTCAGCAACAACCGCAAAACCCCTACCCGATTCGCCTGCACGAGCAGCTTCAATAGCTGCATTTAGCGCCAATAGATTGGTTTGCTGCGCAATACTCTCAATGACTTCAACTACTTGATTAACATTCAGGCATTGTTGATTTAAAGACGAAATCGCAATACGCGACTCAGAAAGTAAATGATTTATCTCTGTGCTAGCGGCTTGGCTATTGGCCAGCGCTGTTTTAGTGGCTTGCAATTGGGTAACCAATTTATGAATTTCAGTTGTCGAATTGGAAGTGCTCTGAGCAATATCGGTAACCGATGAACTCATTTGCCCTATCGCGGTAACAACCTGCTCAAGATTTTGAGACTGCTCAACAAGTTGGTTTTGATTAGCTTCATTTTGCTGCTGGTGTTCGTCTAAACCCTGCTGAAGATGTTCTCCGCTGTCTTTAATTCGCCCTATCACGGCCAATATTTCGGCCTTTTGCATCCGTAAACTTAATTCTAAATGAGATAACTCATCGGTATAACCGGTATAAACAAATTGGTTGAGCGGGTTATTGTGGATTGTCTTGCTCAAAGCGAGCACAGCTTCAAAACGGTGTTTCAGCAAATAAAGTGGCATACAAAAACACATGACAGCGGCAACAAGCCCAAAAACAGCAAATGTTGAACTTAAATAAGGTAGGCTAATAAACAGAGTTACTGAGCACAACCAAGTTACAAAGAGTTTAGTGATAATACTGGCGCCAAACTTTGGCTTTGGCGTTTTACCCGCATTAACCGAATCATAACAAGCCTGAGCACGCTGGGTTAGCTCGGGGTCGGGTTGCGTTCTCACAGACTGATATTCGCAAATAATACCATTACGTTTAATTGGAGTAACATAGGCATTAACCCAATAATACTTACCATTTTTACAGCGGTTTTTTACCAGCCCCATCCAGCTTTGCCCTTGCTTAATGGTATCCCACAAATCAGCAAATGCAGCCTTAGGCATATCAGGATGGCGCACAATATTATGCGGCTGATTGATTAACTCTTCTTTGGTGTATCCGCAGGTCGCAATAAAATCATCATTAACATGTGTAATAATACTCTCTAGATTGGTTGTAGAGAGTATTTTAAAATCCGGCGGATAAACGACTTCTTCGTCGATAATATCTTTTGCAGTCATATTGATTTATTAAGTCTTGTTAGATAGGCCATGATGTTGATTATTATTCAAGCAACATCATTTTTATGTGATGGCTCACGACTTTAACAAGTAAAAATACAATGCCATCAAAATACCTAGAATAGATCACATAGAGAGTTTATTGATAACGAGTGAGATCACTTCATAAGGGGTTACGGTTGTAACAATACCCAGCAAACAATATTGTTTATCGCATTCATGATGTGTACTAGATAACGGTAAACAATGCAAAACGCCGTATAATCAACGTGAACTTACCATTATAGGACGATGACGTGTTAACAAAAATCCTCATTACCATGTTAGTTATTATTGGGGCAATTGTGTATTTACGACGAGGGCGAGGCAGTAAAGTCGCTCAACGTAACGCCGCTATCCATATTGAAAAGCCCCCCTTGCTAAGCAGGATGATTATTTACACTATGATTGCACTTTCAATGCTAGCCACTGCGGGTTATTGGGGCTGGGGTTGGTACGACGATAACACGATTGTAGAAGTCACGATTTCGTCCCCCATTGAAGCCATGACAGCGAGTTATAAGGTGCGCAAAAAAGACATAGAAGAGCAACGGATTACCACTATCGATGGCATACAAATTCGTTTATCTAACCAAGAGCGATTAACGGTAAAGTCACTCGACAACCATTAACACACAAAACAATCACCACAACGTTAAGGTGACCAATACTCGCGTAACAGGTCATTACTCGTTAAAAGTCTAATGTGCCAATTCACTTGAACTTTACTTTCTATTAACAATCAAAGGTAACAACGATAAAATAAAACGACACTGACGCTAAATGACTAGCATTAAAACCTGCACAGAATGCACAAACAGACACGTTAGTACACTTGAGCAACAACACTTATCTAAGCCATTGAGTTACGCGTTAGTAATGCATAGCGTACTCATTGTATTAATGGCCTGGTTTTGGCAACAAGATAACAAACAAAGAGTGGCAAAACACGCGCCTTCAAGCAAACATGCCGCCATTAAAAGTTATCTCATCACCTCACAACACTATGAGTCGATGCTCGCGGCTACTGGCAACAAACCAGAGCATGAAGCTCAATATAAAACTAAATCTGAATCTGAACCTGAAGTCGACATAAAAAGTGCAGCGAACTCATCCGCTCAACGCATTGAACAAACGTCTTTATCAACCCAAAGTGACTCGCCAAGCACAATAGTATCGGCCTCGATACAAACGGTTCCCATAAAATCAGCCCCAATAGAGGAACCTGCATCGAGTGAGCCTGCATCGAGTGAACCAGTATTGGCAACAACAATCAGTACTCCAACCGTTAAAAGCAATCATCAACCGAAAGAGCCTAAACCAACAATCAACTCAACACTCAATACATCGACCAACACAATTAATGCAGCCTTTTCAATGCAACAAGCCGCGACGCAATACTTACAGCAGCATAATAACCAACAGCTTGAACAACTCATTGGCGCGCAAACAGCAGCGAAAAACAAACCCGTTGGCAGTTTGAGTGAGATGGACACTGAGGTGGAGTTCATTGAGCTAACACCTAACATTGACACCAGCCAACCCCATACGTTAAATCACAAATTAGATCCTAATCGAATTGTAAAACAAGGTGATTATTGTTATCGAGTGGTCAATCTGGCAACTCAGGTGAATCCCCATGGCTGGGGGTTAGGCTTTGCAGAGTATTGTGGCGAAAATGAACAAAAGCAGCAGCTGACAGAAGCCATTAATAATAGAGTCAATAAAGTCAAAAACGGATTAACATTCACCGATACGATCAACTAGACGACTGAATAATCTATTTAGGTTGTTTGCGATATTACCCCGACACCACCTGATTTCGCCCTTGAGCTTTCGCTTTGTAAAGTCTTTCATCTGCGGCTTTATAAATCTGTGGTAAATGACTGCCATCATCAGGCCAACGTGCGATACCAATACTAATGCTAGTGCTGAGCTTACTGTTACCAACGTCAGTAATGTTGTCTATTGCGACGCGCAAACGCTCTGCAATTTGGCTTGCTTGCTGCATATTCGTATTAGGGATGAGCATACAAAACTCTTCACCGCCAAAACGGAAAGCCCAATCATTACGTCGTCGCATATCATTTATTAACTGAGAAACCTTAACCAAAACCTTGTCACCGGTATCATGACCAAACTGATCATTAATCTTTTTAAAATGATCAAGATCGAGTAGTAACATCGACACTGACTGTTGTTCTTCAGGTAAACTTTGGCATAGCATATCGAAAATGGAATCCAACAATAAACGATTATTTAACCCCGTTAACGGGTCTATAGACGCTATTTGCTGCAAACGTTCAACCGCTTCTGCACGCTTAAATTCATAACTAAAAGATAACGCCCAAATGGCCGCTAAACACAGTAAGATATTGGCAATGGTAATGGTAATGGGATAAATATCGGCAAGATTGTAAATCAAGGCATACGTTAAAATCGCAATACCTGCCGTCATATATACGCTGGTATAAAGGGTGCCTAGCTTGATGCCTAATAACAAGTATGACAAAACAGGAATAATAAATAACCAGGTAAATAGCCCAGAATTAAACGATGCGCTATAAATGCCAATCAAAATGACCGTAAAAACTGCAAATAAAAATATTGAGCACCATAAGGTCAGGTTAGGCGTGCGTTTATGAATTGCGAGTATACCAATACATAAACATACCACCGCCAACTCAACCAGGGCGTACACCTGGAAACCACTAAACCAGTTATTCACGACAAAAAGACTGCCTGCAATAATGATGACAATTAACACTGCCTTTAACACTGTACGACGATAATCGAGTTCGCTTGCCCATAAATTAGCAATAGCCATTAATGTTTATCCCTGTTTAACTTTTACAGCTACCTACATTCACGGTGGCCATACGAGTTGTCTCAATATCCTGAATTCAGATTAAAGAGTTAATATGATTTAAAAGCGTAGATCAAAATTAGGTAATTTGTTCAATGATTAAATGGTTAAGACCTGACAAAAAAGACTAAAAGAGCATTAACTGACCAGTTAAGTATTAATATCATCAAAACGGACCACCAATGGTTGCACCTCAACCAATCAAAACTCATTATTATTCATATCAATCACGATTTTATGACAATAAACATTCCCACTCAAACGCGGAAATAAGACTCAATATGGCTAAACCTAACAAAAAAGGCCCAACACGCACAGTCGATATATTCTGTGCTCAGTGTAAAGCGCAACTGTTTACCTACCGCAAAGGCGGTAAAGGTGCCCTAATCAAATGCTTTAAAGAACGTATCGTAAAAGATAATACTCAAGTGCCGTGCACGTGTCCTGAGTGTGGCCAAATATTTGCTCGAGACACACTGGTGAGAGGCGCTCCAGCCTATAAAATGGTGGGCGGCAAAGTCACCTTTAAATAATGTTGTACGTAACATAGATGCACATCCACGATAAAATCTATCTTAATTACCTCATGCTATCAATGTTCTTAAATAACCCATTTAAACCACACCCGCATAAAATAATGATCAATCTCCAGCGGCGCAGAGCTACAGCAAAATCAATAACAGCATCTTGATATCATTATAAAATAAGCGCTCGAGCCCGTTTTGAGGCTGTATTAGCTATCGCGATTATTTGCGAACTGGATCGCTTTTTATAAAACTAAACTGCATACACTGAGTTTATTGTGCTAAATTTAGAACTCACCGTTCTATTTTTTAATCTTGAGAGGCGACTATGGCGCATCGTTGGCAAATTGCTATTTCTGCAGGTTTATTGGCAGCCGTTTGGGCTGGCCTTGCGGATGTGTTTCATCTGGTCACATGGGTCGGCTTTCTTGGTTGCAGCACCTTTTTCGCGCAAACCGAAACGGGCGTAAAAGGCATGATGATGGCAATGACAACTAATCTTTCAGGTGTATTCTGGGGATGGTTAATTATTGCAGGCAGTGGCGTATTAGGCTCATCTATCATTAGCTACGCATTAACCGGTATTGTGACTGCGTTTATGTGCCTACAAGCCAGCAATAAAAACTTTGCGTTTATTCCTGGAACCTTTATTGGGTGCTGTATCACATTCGCGCTTAATGCCGATCTTGCCGCTATTATTCCACCATTAATGATTGGCGCTGTACTTGGTTATAGCATGAGCTTACTCACTGGCTTACTTATTACCTTAACGGACAAAACAGCAGAATCAATAAAAGATGATGCAGTAAAAGAAATGTAGCAACTGCGATTAGAACCTAAACAAATCTTGCATTAGATAAGCCGATGAACACATCGGCTTTTTCTTTGAGTTTTCATTCAGCAACAATAACTAACCATTAACTGGCACGAGGCTTAATTAACAGAAGTTCTGTTTGCCTGCCATTGAGATACCACACCCCCGATTTATCGAAAATGGCATCTTCTTCTAACATGATTCTAATTTCTTTTTTCCACTCTTCTATAAAAATAGCGTTATTGAGCTCAATGGCATACGCGGTATTTACATGTAATGGGTAATCACCATCACCTGGTACTCCCTCTTGCGAATCCCACATCCCCAGCGTAGTGCCGGCACCATGGCCATGATAACCCAGCGGGTGGGTATAAATGGTTGGCTGTAACCCTTGTGAAATGGCCTGCTGACGAGAACGTGCCAACACTTGGTTACCCGTCAATCCTTCAGAGAAATGCCCCGTAAAGATATCTTGGAGTTGATTGCCAAATAACAGTGCCTTTTGTAAATAGTGGGGCGCCTCGGTTTCACCCGGTTTTAATACATAAGCATGTTGCTGCGTATCGGTATTTAAGCGTAAATAGGTTATGCCAAAATCAACATGCAATAGATCGCCCGGTAAAATAATCTGTTTACCGTCGTCATTCGCTAAACTTGAATTATGCTTAACATTAACGTTATCACTTCGTTGAATTGAAACGGTTGGGTGAAACCAAGTTTGTAGCTTAAGTTCAACAATGCGCTCTCTAAGCCACCACACCACATCGTCAGTCGTTGTTTGCCCTGGGGTGATAACCTTGCTTGAAAATGCTTCTGCTATTATCGAATGCGCTAATTTTACAATATCTTTGTAAATCGCTATTTCTTCAGGGATTCTTTGTTCTAGCCAACCGATGGCAACAGGTTCAGCTGAAACAACTTTGGTTTTGTATTTTTCAGGTAAATGCGATAACAGGCTTTCTTTATCGGTTGCGACCAACCCATCAGCATGTGCCCAATGTGAAGATTGATTAATACCGATGCTATTAGGTCGGTAGCTTTCAATTAATTCATTAAGTGCTAACCATTGATTGGGTTGTTTTGCTTTATCCCACGCTTTTTCGAAGACATGGCCAACGTTATAAGGCGCAATAGCATGAGCACCTATACTGCCATCACTTTTACGCGCAAACACTAATATTGTTGTACGACGAGCAGATAACCACGTTGCAGGTAATAATGTTTTAAGCACCGGATCTTCATTGTACTCACGGCCAATGATGACCCACATATCTAGCTTATGTTCGTTCATTAGCTTGGGCAATAATAGCTCAACACGCTTTGCCAATATATTATCGAGAAAATCTGCCCTGTCGCGCATAGGTAAAATATCAACAGTATTTGTTGCCCATGAATTAGCGCAGAAAGTTAATATCATAAAAAACAAAAAGTAGACCCAATTGAAAAAACGCAAAATTAATTCCTTTTATTAGCGACGAAGCAGTCATTACCTTTCAACAGCTAACCTGTTGAAAAAATGAGCTTTTATCGATTTATTTAAACCTAAATAATTAACTCACTATATGCACCCAGTAAATCAAAATAACACTCACTCACCAAAGGCTTTTGGCGATGTCATTATTTTGAATAGGTAATGATTACAATCTCATACTCTTGGTACAGGTATCAACGTTATCTGGTGTACAAATTGAAGTCGGGATGTAAATTATTTTCTCATATTGTTGTTCTGTTACAATATTATAAAGTGTCAAAATGGCTTGTCTGCCCATTTCATATGGGTTTTGACCAATATTGATATGAGCAAGATGCTCTTCCAACATCGTTAATTGTTCAGAGGATGTATCAGTGATAACGATAATGACCTTGTTGTCATTAATCTTTGCCAGGTAAGGGGCGATCATTTTACGGTAAAGTACTTGGTCATTTTGCGGCCAACCACCGACTGCAATAAAGGCGTCTGCTTTTACGGGTTTACCTTTCAAAACAGATTCCATCTGCTTAACAGATCGATCAAGTTGATCAAAATTAAAAAAAGGCTCCCTTATTTCAGTCCAGCCCGAGTCGTTATTAAGCAATTCTCCAGGAGGTGCAGCGTATTTTTTTCCGGATAATGCTGAACGGACTCCCATCAGTCTTAAGTTCAAATTAGGAGAATCTGGTCGCCCAGATTGCATTATGAGTGTTCCCCCATCGGGCCGAAGTTTTTTTAACTCTTCACCTAGTGATTTACCCAATTCAACATTGTCAGTGCCTATATAGGCTAGGCGTAAATTGTTAGGGTCTTCGTTGATTGAAGCATCAAAATCAGAGTCATAGGTAACAATCGGAATACCTGCTTCTTTAGCTCTTTTCAGGCTATTATTCGCGAGATATTTAGATTGTGTAATGGCGACAGCAATACCATCGACACCTTCATCAATCAGCTGATTTATTACCTGGTCTTGCATCCTAACGTTACTTATATTGGGTCCCCGATATATGCACTCTACGCCTTTTATTTGTGCGGCAGCATCTATACAGCCAATTTTACTTTGCTCAAAAAAAACACTGTTAAATTTTGGTACCACTGCAAGTTTTAATTCTTTTCCATAGACAGAAGATACGGGTAATACACTAAAGACAACACACAATACGAGTAATCTCGCCACATAACCTCCTCAGATAAATCAGAGCACGACTCTGCTTTACAATAAAATATAGCAAAGGGATCCAGTTAAAGATATGAGCTGGAGGCTCCTCTTAGCATTGCCACCCATGATTAGACCGATAAACATAACGACTTTTATTTTTAATCATCTGAACGGTAATCTACGTATTCTGTATTTGTTCAAAACTATAAAATCCAATCTGGCTCCTCTTACATTGCCACCCATTTTTATGTCTCCTCTTACATTGCCACCCATTTTTATGTTGGTTCTTAAAATTGCTCCCCATGATTAGGCCGATAAACATAACGACTTTTATTTTTAATCATCTGAACGTTAATCTACGTATTCTGTATTTGTTCGAAACTATAAAATCCAATCTAAAAGTATCAAGATTTAACATTAGACGGGACTTCAAGTGACAAGACTAAACGCTGCGCACCTAAAGGGACCTGATACCTATCAAGCAATGGATAAACAATATTGTTTTCGTCTGTTTTACTTAAGCTTGCAGCCAACGTTGACAATTTGATGCGCCTTGTCGTCGTTTACGTTCCAGGTGCTCACAATATTCGGTTAAGGCAGGTAATGCGCCGACAGCACCTTTGAATAATGCACCAAACTCTGTGGTGATTTTCAACCAGTTTTCGGCAGGAATATTAAGTCTATTCAGTATGTCCTGGCTGCTTGAACTAATGGCGCCACGCTTATCTTCTCGAATAATCCGACCGGTATCTTCAACCAGTACAATGTAGTCTTTCACGCTGAACATTAACCCGTTAGGCATATTTAAACGCTCATTATCCACAAACGGTAATAGTTCTGTTGGTTGCTCGCCTTTCATCGCTGAATTTATTCGACGTTGAATACTGGTGTAATCTGAGGTTTCTGGAGTTGCGGCCATCTTGGCTCTGACTGGGTTTAAATCAACATAGGCCATACAGGCTAATACTGCCGCTTCATCAAGCAGTGCTTGGGACTTAAAACGACCTTCCCAGAATCTTCCGGTACATTTATCCTCTTTGTTGGCCATTCGAGCGATTGGCTCACTTAAAGAGCGCATAAACCAGCTGATGTCGATTAAGCGTTGCCTATATTGGGTTATGCAATCATGCACTGTGTTAAGTTCAAATGAGTTTAAGTCCTCACCTTTAACAAATTTTTGCGTCAGTAATGTGCCTTTAAAACCTTTGTGCCATTGAATTAATACTTCTTTATCTGACCAGCATTTCGCTTTTTCTGCATCAACCTTTAATACCACATGCAAGTGATTACTCATCACAGCGTAGGCACAGATATCGATAGCAAAGATGGTTGCCAATTCAAGAATACGAGAATCAACCCACTCACGCCGATGCTCAAAATTCTCTCCTGTAAAGTTATCAATTCCGCACAAAAAAGCTTTGCGTACCACACGCGAGCAACAGTGATAATAAGGGGTATCTTCTAGACTAACGATTGTCTGTCTTGGTCTGGCCATCTTTAAATACCATTTAGCAGGGGGTAAATAAAGCGTAGTTTATTGTCTGTTATTTCGCCAACTGTTTTGGGTGGCCATGTTAATTGTTGGGTGGCCATGTTAATTCTGCTCATTAACTTACCGCGCCCTGTTTATTTGTAAATTAATTGAGGCGACAACTATCCTGACACAGGGGGAAATGTTTGAGGTACGAAAAACAGCAAACTGTTTTTTGTCCTTTTGAGCAACTTGTTAGTTGCCTATGCACAACACCAGTGCTAACATTTGTGAGTACACAATAAAATTAAGGTAACTATTATGGATACTCGCATACAATTTAGGGTTGATGAAGAAACTAAACGCTTAGCGCAATTAATGGCTGAAAGCCAAGGACGCACATTAAGCGATGCATGCAGAGAGCTTACCGTAGGCTTAGCTGAAGAACAACGAAAAACAATGACCCATGATTTATGGTTAACAGAACAAATAAATGCGGCATTTGACAAGATTGATAATGGTAAAGCTAATTTTATTGAACACAATGAAGCTAAAAATCAGATGGAGGCTAGAAAGAATAAGATCCGAAATAGAGATAAAATATGATTTTTTGGGAAGAGGAGTCACTCAATGACCGAGAAAAGATATTTGAATTTTTATTTGATTTTAACCCTAGCGCAGCAGAGAAAACGGACCAAATAATAGAAACTAAAGTTGAAAACTTACTTGAGCATCCATTAATGGGTGTTGAAAGAGATATTTTTCGTGGTCGTGTATTAATTATTCCAGAAGTTTCTATGATTGTCTCATATTGGGTAGATGGTGAGACTATCCGAATAATGCGAGTGTTACACCAGAAGCAGAAGTTTCCACAAGATTAAGAAAGGCAACTAACGCCAAGCTAAGCGGAAAAATACAGTTAGGCTAAACTGCGCGGAGCGCGAGCCAACTGTAATTTTTCCGTTTGAGCGCCTTGTTGAACGAAGCCGCTCTGCGGCAGAAAAGATAAAAACACATCTTTAGCCCCATCATAAATACTTACTAGACCCTGCCTACCTTGGCAGCTATCTAGGAGTATTACTATGAACGCTCACGAACAACAACGCTTTGATTGTCTTTATCAACAACATCTTACCAATTTAACGCTCCAAGGCAAGCGGCCTGCTACCATCGACGCTTATAGTCGCGCTGTCAGGCGTATTAGTGCTTATTTTGACTGTTGCCCTGATAACCTTTCAACCAATGATTTGAAGCGGTACTTTGCTGATTTAATTGCTTCTCACTCATGGAGTACCGTTAAACTTGACCGTAATGGGTTACAGTTTTTCTACCGGTATGTTCTTAACCAGCACTGGGAGTGGCTGAGTATTGTTAAGCCACCGCAGGTTAAACGTTTACCCGATATATTGACCCCTGCCGAAGTCTCTATCGTCATTAGTCTCACCCATAAGCTGCGATATCAAGTGTGCTTTTTAACCTTGTACAGTATGGGATTGCGCCTCGGTGAAGCCATTTCATTGCACGTTGGCGATATCGATTCAGCGTTGATGCAGGTGCATATCCGTGACGCCAAAGGCGGCAAAGACAGGCTAGTCCCTTTACCACAGCGCACACTGTTAGCGCTGCGATATTACTGGCAAACTCATCGTCATCCTCAGCTTTTATTTCCTGGTAAAGACGGTAAGCCAGGCTCAATGATAGATAAAGGCGGTATTCAAAAAGCACTAAAGCGAGTGATTCGTGAGTGCAACATCCACAAATCCATTAGCCCACATAATTTACGTCACAGCTATGCGACTCATCTGCTCGAACAAGGGTTAGATTTACGCTCAGTACAGCACTTACTCGGCCACAACAGCCTTAACACTACCGCACGCTATACCCGCCTCACCACCATCACCCGCAAGAACACGGTCAAATCAGTTAACCAACTCACTGATAATTTGGTGCTCAAGTGGGAGTGTGACTCATGACATTCATCGATATTTTACGTGACCATCTTGATGCGCTTAATCAAGCTTATGATGGCCAAATAACAACATCAATGCGCCATGCCATTAATGCCATGCTGAGCTGTCGCGTTCACACCCAAAGAGCTAGCCACTGGGCTTGTCACGCTTGTACTCATACCGCTGACTTTCCACTATCATGCGGGCATCGCAGTTGCCCGCAATGTCAGTACAACACCACGGCAGACTGGCTCACTAAGCAACAAGCCAAATTACTGCCCGTCGACTATTTTATGGTGACTTTTACATTGCCATTTGAGCTGCGTGTTGTGGCTAAACATCAACCGGAAGCGCTCTATCCTGCCATGTTTGCCGTCGCTGTCAGTGTACTCAAAGACTTCGCGCTTAACTCACCAAAGCTTGCTGGTGATATTGGTTTCACCGGCATACTGCATACTCACAGCAGACGGCGTGAATTGCATCCGCACATTCACTTTATTATTCCAGCGGGCAGTTTTAACAAGAGCCAAAAGCAATGGAAAAAGAACAAAGGCAAATACCTGTTCAACGCCTTTAACCTCGCCAACGTCTGGCGCGCACGTTTGCTGGAACATTTGGCAAAACGTAATCTCACACTGCCAACCTCACTACCGAAAAAGTGGGTAGTAGACTGCCAACATGTGGGCAAAGGGTTGCCTGCTCTGCAGTATTTATCACGCTATCTTTATCGCGGCGTACTGGCTGACAAAAACATCAAAAGTCATGTCGATGACAACGTGAGTTTCGAGTATGAAGACAGCCAAACAAAGTCGACAAAAGTACGCACTTTACCCGCAATAGAATTTCTCTGGTTAATACTGCAACACGTATTACCGAAGGGATTAAGACGAGTAAGAGACTATGGATTACTCAGAGGTAACGCCAAAAAGCTCAGGCTACAAATACAGCTTATGCTGGCGGTTGCAGGGGCAGTGTTTCCAATCATTCCCGAAATAAAGCGCAGATTAGCAACCCGCAGCTGCCCATGCTGCCAGCAACCAATGCGCTTTATGGGCGTAGTGAAACGACCGACAAATTTACGGCTTATAACCTAATGCAGGAAAATAATAAGGATAATGGCTTAACTGAATACCGTGGAGGATTAATTTAACGCATTGAAATTAAGAGAGTTAAATAATTAGCAAATGAGCTAAGGGAACTTGCTGACTACAGAAAACTAGCACGATAACCATCACATCAAACAGCGCGTTTTCTCGAGCTATTATTTACATAATAAAGAGTCACTCTCAGGTGTTCGGGCTTGTTCAACACTTAGGATAAGGACGCGGCTTCGCGCGGCCTATCCTTATTTGTATGGATAATAACTAAGTAATTTGGGTAAAGTGAGACCCAAGCTTTTGTTGCAACTTAAGCCTTCTATTTGATAGCTCGATATCCTTATGGCTCCTCTATTGAGAGACCGATAACTAACGTGAGCATCATGTAGAACTCCAAGCACTCATCTCGAATAGTCGACTGGGTCTAGAACCCGTATTTCGCAATAAAGAGAACGCTTATTATGAATAGTAATCACATGCAAAACATCAATGTCGGAGTTGAT